>CAZMPA010000116.1:0-7357 GCA_964567915.1 uncultured Isosphaeraceae bacterium
GCGACGCTGAACTCTCTCACTTAGGGTGGACCTAAGAACGGGGTAAGGTCAACGCAGCACGGGCGTTGCTGGACACCCACGCAAGGGCCGCCCACGCAAGGGCCGGTCGCTGCGTGGTGCGGCACCCGCGGGCGTCCAGGCTTCACGATCTGTTCCCGCCATCACCCGCTTCTGGGGCCTGGCACCGGGGATCCCCGGGGGCAGTTCCTGCGAATGGCAAGAAGGAGTTGCGGCTTGCACGCGGGCTTTCCGCTTGTACGATCAGGTGCAACGAGGGCGGTTTTTCATGCGAGAACACCGAGACAATCCCAGAGGCAGACCGCGGGGCCTCCCAAGCCGTGTCAGAGCTGCTGCGGCCGCGATGGCCCTGACAGCCCTGTCTGGGATGGCCAGCGGGGGCGCCTTCACCGTGACGGTGCAGGAATCCCCGCTGATCGTGCTCGAGGGCATTGCGACGCCGCTCGGCGATGGCACGGCTCGGGTCGACGCAGCCTGGTACCTCGACTCCTCTCCCGCGGGCGTTGGCATGATTCCGCTTCGAGCCGGCCCTGGGGAGCCGTGGGTTGACATCCGGCTCTCCATGATCGCCGACATCGACCCTGAAACCGGCGATATACGCTCCTACACCAAATACGCCACCCTCGATGTGTACAACGTCGACTACCCCGATTCACCCATCCCCGACGGGCTCTCGCTGATGGCCTCAGTGCCGCCGGGCGGGGCAGGCGGGTGGTCTTGGACGAACATCCTGTGGACCGACGAAGAAACCATCACCGAATCGATCGAGTCGGGAGACGGCTCGCCCACGCCCGACTCGCAGCCGCAAGCCTGCGAATACATCCCCGAACTCGAACATGAGATCCGACAGATCATCGAGTTGGGCAATGGCCGCTGGTTGCTCGTCGTCGTCCGCAACGGCGAGGTCTACCTGATGGTCTACGAAGAAGACCCGAAGTATGGGTGTTGGCGGTTCGGGTTCTCGCCGCAGGTCGGTGGCGGGCCGGGCGGCGGATGGTGGGGGCCAGCACCCGACCACACGCTGACGGAGTCACTGACCATTCTCTACGAGTATCTGATCGAGGCCCTTCGGTCCGGTGAACTCATTGGGGTTCCTGGCGGGCCGGTTGGTATCCCGACCTGAGCACGTCGCTCTCGAGCAGCCGAAGCGATCCGCTCATGGAGAGCAGGGCCACCGTCCGGCTGTCATCCAGAAAGCCCACTGCCGCCACCATCATGTTCGGCCATGGGATTGCGCACAGGAGCGCCCCGTTGCCCGCATCGTGAAGCAACGCGTCGCCTTCCATCGCCACCGACAAGACCCGACGGCCATCCGAGCTGACGGCCACGCTGCGTACCGGCCCGGTGTGGGCCATCAGGGTCCACTGCACGCCGCCGTGCTCGTCCATGCCCGTCAGGCGTCCCTGGTCATCCCCAGTCACACGTGTGCCACGTCCGCTTGATTCGCGGCACAATGACGCAAAGGCATCTGCCGATGGCACCGCACCGTCGAGGGCGTTGCCATTCGGCACGTGTCGCCGCACCAGCTTCCCTCCAGCGTCGACGATTGCATGCCCCTGTGGTTCAAATTTTGCGAGGCGAATCGGGCCCGGCCACATTGCCGCATCCCCGGCCGCACCTTCTCTGGGCCAGCGCTTCAGCGTCCCGTCAGCGGCCTGCGTCAGAAGCCAGCCGCTCGCAGCGAACCGCACGCTCCGCGCGGCCTGACCTGGGTGCGCTGAGCGTGACCATGATCTGTCTGCGCCGGTGACATCCGTCAGTCGCAGCGTCCCTCCCGCGTCGATGCTCGCCACCGCGTCGCCGCCCGGCGCAACCGCGACGCCGACGATGCCCCGATCGTGTGAGATGACCGGCGTCTGCTCGACGGGCCGAAGCGTGTCGACTGCAAGGAGCCAGGCGTTGGCCTGACCACGTGCCGCTGCCCCGACCGCGAGCGTCTCACCGTCGTCGCTGACGTCGATGGCGGCAGGGCCTTGAGATACGTGGATCCGCCGCCGTGTTGCGGGCGCGTCAAGCGTCCAGATCGTCAGCCCGCCCAGGATGTCGCAGGTTGCGAGCACGCGGCCGCCATCGGACATGCTGATGGCTGAGCGCGTGTCGAGCATGCGGTCGGCGATGGTGTCGTCGAGCCGGATGTCCCCAGATGCTGCATCGATCATCAGCACACGCGTGGACACCTGCAGCGACGTCGGGTCTTTCGGATCAATTGGCGGCGACAAGGCAACCACGACGGTTTCTCCCACTGAATCAACCGCCATCGCAGCGACCATTGAGGGATCGATCCCGTCCAGCAGCTCCCGCGGAAGCCCACTGCGTGGAAGACATCGCAGCACGCCAGCACCGTCGATGGCGAACACATCCCCCGATCTCGCAATCCTGGCGTGTGCCCAATCCTCATTTCTCAGTTGATCCTCGGCCAGCAGGACTTCACCGGTTTCTCGCACGGCCGCATCGCCGCGTGGTGACACACTCGGAAGCGTCTGTCCAGACTGTGAACGTTGCAGCAGCCAACCCCACTCCCAGTGACGGAGCGATTCCGGGCACGCCTGCAGCGCCGCGACTGCCGCTGCCGCATCCCCTCGGTCCAGCGCGTCGCTCGCCTGGTGAATACCCGCCCGGTAGTCGGCGTGACTTCTCGCCGTTGACGATTCGGCGGCCTTCGATCGTTGGATGGCGATGGTGATGGATGCAATGATGCCGACCAGCACCAGCACGCCCAACAGGCCGGCGATGACGGGAGAACGGCGAATGCGTTGTCGCAAGCGGTAGGCGGCCGTGTCGGGCCGCGCGGTGACCGGTCGATGCTGAAGGAAGGCCTGAAGATCGGTTGCCAGCGCACCTGCATCGGCGTATCGACGGTCCGGCGACTTCTCAAGCGCGCACATCAAGACCGCGCGAAGATCACGCGGCCCTCGCAGGGGCCGCGGGGGCTGCTCGGCAATGATGCGAGCCGACGCGGCAAGATTGTCGGGCTGGATGTCGTACGGATGTTCACCCTGCACGACCCGGTAGGCCAGAACGCCCAGGCTGTACACGTCGCTGCGGGCATCGACTGCCCCGGTGCCGCTCGCCTGTTCCGGGCTCATCCACGGGATGGTCCCCATGATGGATCCTTCGATCGTCAGCGATAGTTCGTCGGGGTGCCGCAGGCGAGCGATCCCGAAGTCGAGGATCTTTGGCTCACCCGCCTGCGTGATGAGGATGTTTTCGGGCTTCAGATCTCGATGCACGATGCCCGCTGCGTGCGCCGCCTGTACACCGCGGGCAATGTCGGCCATCAGCGAGATGCGCCGCCTGAGCGCTGGGTCGTTCGCTTCTACCCACTGCGTCAGGGGGACACCAGCAACCAACTCCATCGCGATCCAGGGCCGGCCGCTTTCCAGTTCGCCAGCGGTCAGCACCCGGGCGACCGCGGGATGGTCGATGTCCGCGAGCGCTTCGGCCTCCGCATGAAAGCGGCCGCGGCGGGTGGGGGATGCCAGCCGATCGGCGAGCACTTTGATGGCGACCCGCCGATGTGGGTGGGCCTGCACGGCTTCGTACACAAGGCCGTCCCCGCCGCGGCCGATGATGCGAATTGGCTTGAAGCCTGGGATGTCGTCGAGGCCCTCGACGGCTTCGCCGCTTGACGCCTGGTGGCCACCGGTCAACTCGCCTGCATGAAAGCCCTCGCCCATCGCTGGCGATTCAAGAAAGGCGTCGTCGGTGTCGTGCTTCAAGAGCGTTTCGACGGCGTCCCTGAGTGTGCTGTCCTCGCCGCAGGCGTCTGCAAGAAAGGAACTCCGGTCCGCCGCCGGCATGGATCGAGCCTTCTCAAAGAGTGTTCGGGTGCGGGCCCAGCGGTCCCTGGACTCGCTGCTCATACGTCCAGCCGGCTTCTCAGCCAGGCGCGGGCCGCCGTCCAGTCGTTTTCGATCGTGCGTTTGGAGAACCCAAGCACGTCAGCAACTTCGGCAACGTCCAGTCCGCCGAAGAATCGAAGTTCGACGACGCGGGCCATGCGGGGGTCCATGTCATTCAAGTCCTTCAGGGCTTCATCGAGATCAAGCAGGTCGATGTCGCCGGCGCCGGCAATGGCGAGCGAGTCGTCCATCGGCACACGCCCGAGTGCGCCGCCTCGCTTGGCGGCCCCGCGGCTTCGTGCGTGATCAATCAGGATTCTTCGAATGGCCTCAGCGGCGGCCGCAAAGAAGTGGGCCCGTGAGTTCCAGCGGCGGTCTGATGCGTCCAGTCGCAGGTAGACCTCGTTGACGAGCGCCGTCGCCTGCAGCGTGTGCCCCGGCCGCTCATTGTTCATCGCCTTCTGCGCGATTCTCCGCAACTCGTCATAGACCTCGCCGGCTACCTCTGATGTGCTGGAGGAGGGGGGCTGATTGTCTGGTTGGGGTGTCGGGGGGGGCATCGAGAGGATGGAGTATACGGACGCCTGCTCAGGACCTTGTGCGGATGGTGGGTCTGGTTTCCGCCTCTCGGGACATGCCTTCACACAGGAGTTCAGCCATGCTTCTCAATCAATCACGATCGTTGACCCCGCTGCTCGTTGCAGCCGCTGCCGTGGCCGCAGGAGCGATTGGTATCGGGGCCTCTCAGGCCGGCGTGCAGGCCCGCGCGCAGGCGATCTCGGGGGTGCAGGTTTCTTCTGTTGCGGTACCCGGCGGTGGGGGCACTGACCCCATTCCCTGGGGCAATGGCGGCACATACGGCGGTCCCGGCGACACGGTGCCACCAGGGTCGGGCGGCCATCAGATCGGGCTGTGCACCATGGAACTGCCGCCGGTTGTTTGCGGCGGCTCGCCGAGTTGCGGGCTTGGGTGGGAGTGGATTCCTGAGCCGGTCCGGTGCGTCTGGCCTCGATTCGGCCCTGGCGTCGGATACCCGCTCTACGCCGAGGGCTTCAAGATGACCATTGGGACCATGATGGATCTCCTAGAAAGCGGCGATGACTGCCGGGACGCACTTGGCAATATCACCATCTGCGTCGATGCACCGTTTCCCACGCACGAAGTGCATGTGTTCGAGTCCGGCTGGATCAACGGATACGACCGAGACGCCGCCATCAACGACGCAGTGTCGACGGCGGTGTGCATTGACAACGACATCGTGATGGCGGGATGGGCCTTTGAGGAGATCGCCCGCGCGAGCGGTTGCACCTACCCGACCGTCTGCATCACCTTCAATGCAGCGTGCATGGAGGCCGCTCTGCAGGACTGGGCAAAGGCTGGAATCGACCTGAATGCCTGGTCGGATGCATGGCTGTTCTACGTCGACTTCGTCAGTTGCGACCCGTGTGAGTAGGTCGCTCGCCGGCAATCTTCCTCGCCGCCCCGCTGCACCCATGGCCGGTCAGTGGGGCGGCGTTGTACTATGCGGCTCCGCCGCGGAGTGCGGCCCTATTCGGAGCATCGACATGACCGGGTTCGACGAGCGAGAGCGAGGATTCGAAGAGAAGTACGCCCGCGAGCAGGAGCAGACCTTCAGGCTCCACGCCCGCCGCGACAAACTGCTGGGGCTTTGGGTCGCGGGGAAGCTGGGGCTCGAGGGTGACGAGGCGGAGGCCTATGCCATGACGCTCGTCAAGGCCGATATGGAGGAGCCCGGCGACGACGATGTGGTGCGTCAGGCGCTTGCGGACCTTTCCGCAAAGGGTGTTGACTGCTCCGAGGACGACATCCGTACCCAATTGCAGCGGTGTCTGGGCGAAGCCGAGGCCGCTTCGAACTGAATCGCTTGTCTGCAGGCGGGAAGTCGGTAGGGTGGGGCCGAGAGGAGCCCACTCAATGCGAAGCCTTGCTTGTGTGGCGTCCGCGTGCCTGCTGGTCGGGTCCGCTGCCGTCATGGCCGGGGAGACGGCCGCATACAAACAGATCGGATCACCCGCTGAGGATGTACTGCTTGGTCGCTTGGCGGCGCCCGACCCTGCTGCGCACGGCGCGGTCGGTCGCTGCGGGCAGGTTCCATTCGAAGGTGGGGGCGGGCCCGTTGAACTGACGCTGAGCGTCCCGGCGTGTACCCATCTGGCTCTGGTGCCGCTCGGAGAGTCGTGCATTGACTGGTCGGTGCAACTGACCGATCCATCAGGCGGGCTGGTCGAACTGGAAGGAGATGCGATTCGGCACACGCAGGGCCAGCTCAAGCCCCTCGGGCCGGGCGAAGCGAATCGGTGGGATGTCGTCGATCCAGCTCCCGGAGTGTGGACCGTGACCATCCTGGGGGTGAAGAAGGGGCAGCGCGGTGTGCTGCTCGCGCGGGACAATCTGCCAGCCCATCTCCGCAGCACGCTCAGTACGTACCAGGTGCTCGCCGGCGAGCCCATTCGCGTGACGGCGCAATTCGAATCAGGTGATGCCGGCAGACAGGCGCCGGTTGCGACATCGGCTGACATGTCGGTGCTCGGGCGCGCCGAGCCGCTCGCCGTCACACTTTCCGGCGGAGTCATCAGCAGCGAGCTTCGCCTGCCCGAGGGCGAGCATGTGGTTCGTGTCGATGCTGCGGCCACGGATCCGGTCACCGGGACTGCTGTCCACAGGACCGTCATGCACATGGTTCGGGTGGAAGCAGACCCGCCGGTTCTTGATGGTGTCGTCACCGCCACGCCCATCGATGCCCATCGAACGGCGTTGACACTGAGGTGCAGCGAGGCCGGCAGACGTGACCGCGTCCTCGCCGGAGTGGAAGTCTGGTCTGATGGTGCGCTGCGGTGTTGGATCGGAGGCATGAGTTCGGTCGATGTCGACGGCATTCACCTCGTGCTGGACACCCGGTGGCTGGGCGGCGCCGGCGACGACGTGCACCTGCGAAACATCCGAGTCGCGGACCCGGATTCCGCCATCACGCTCGCGAGCCTGGATGGCGCCGCTCTTGGAACGATTGCGTGTGACGCGGCAGGTGCGTCGCATGCGGTGCTTCGAGCCATGCAAATGGGAGGCGGTGATCGCGGCGGCGTGCCGCTGGCCGGAACCCCGCGGGCGATCGTGGGCGGGCACAATCTGATGTTCGTACACGGCTACTGCTCAGACGGGAATCCGTGGCCCACGAGCCACTTCTCGGGGGACCTGTCCGTCTATCACAATCCCGATCAGAACTTCAGCAATGACACGTTTGCGCTGGACATTCTGGCTTTCGGACAGCAGTTCAAGAGCTTCAGCATTGCCGGTCACAGCCAGGGCGGGAATGCCGCACTTCACTTGTACTCCTTCTACTGGAGCGGTCTGGACTGGGCGACGCCGAGTCCGCAGGACGGTGGCAGACTTATCCAGGCGCTTGGGTCTCCGCTTCGTGGAACGGCGCTCGCTGGCAACATCGCTGCGCTCGGCGAGATCTTTGGTATTCAGTGCGGGGC
>CAZMPA010000117.1:0-7265 GCA_964567915.1 uncultured Isosphaeraceae bacterium
GACACCGCTGCACGACGTCCCGAAGCCCACTTCGATCAATGTGGGTGTAGATCTCCGTTGTACCCATATCATAAAAAAAAAAAAGTTCCTGCACGACCCGAAGGTCAGCGCCGCCAGCAAGCAGATGCGTCGCGAAGCTGTGCCGAAGCATATGTGGATGCACGTCGTCAAGCCCCGCACGCCTGGCGAGCCTTCGGATGATCTGCCAGACGGCGACGCGTTCCAGTGGGCGGCCGGAGTGTGAGAGCAGCAGACGGTCGGCGGCGCGGCCGTCCGGGAACCTGGATAAATGAACGCGAAGGTCGCCACACCACGTTGAAAGCGCGGCGGCTGCGGGCTCACCGATGGGAACGAGCCGTTGCTTGTCGCCCTTTCCGGTCACGAGCACGACCTGGAGATCACGCTTCCAGTCCGTCAGTGAGAGCGTGCACACTTCACTGGCGCGAAGTCCCGCCGCGTACATCAACTCGACGAGCGCGCGGTCTCGCTGCCACAACCGACCGCTCACGGGCGATGCCGCTTCGACAAGCGACTTCATCTGCTTCGGTGACAACACGCCGGGCAAACGCTTCCAACGCGTCGGCGGTACAAGCGGCCCGGCGGGGCTGCGCTCGATGCGTCGCTCCGACTCCAGCCAACGAAAGAACATGCGAATGGTCGAGAGGTGCCTCGCGATGCTGCTCGGTTGCATCCCGCGATCGCGATGCAGTGTCTGCACATGCCCGGCAAGATCACGCGGGCCGACTGCTTCCGGCGACGTGATGGCCTTCTCGCGAAGATCCGATGCGAGGTCGCGCAGATCCGACCCGTAGGCTGACAGCGTCGCGGTGGACAAACCACCTTCGACGCGGAGCCACGTCAGAAAGTCACGAACCGGTTGGGAGAAGCCGTCGGGAGCGGCCATGGGATGACACCGTGATCACAACCGGAACTGGAGGTGGCCCGGCGGACCCGAACTGACGGATGAGCGCCGCGTGGGCTGGGCACTGATGATGCGCGTCCGAGAAACAGGTCTCCAGTGCTTCATTGAGGCTGTCCAGGCGAAACCGGTCGCCACAGCGGGCGTGTCCCAGATCCACGAAAGGGCAGCAGTCTCTCTCGGGGGCTTCCATGCCGAAAGGAGATATCGGTCATCCTGGCTCGCGGCCCGCAATAGTCCCCGGCTGCCAGCTCAGATGGAGACGGTTCGGGGGAAAAAGCCCGTTCCTGCGGCCTGCTTGGCCAATGCAAGCGTTTCCTCGGTCGCTTCGATGGCTCGGGCCGTGCCCTCTCGAAGGACTCTGAGCACAGCGGCGTCATCTTCATAGGCGGTTCGCCGCTCACGCATGGGATCGAGCAGCGCATTGATCGCGTCCGCGACCAACATCTTGACCTCGCCGTCACCAATGTTGTCGCCTCGCTCGTAGCGGTCGCGGATGTCGGCCTTCGTGGACTCGTCGCCCACAAACACATCGAGGTATTGAAAGAGCGGGTTCTTGTCGGGATCAATGATGCCCGGGTCGGTCGGTTGCCGGCTGTCCTGCCCGGTGTAGATCTTGCCGATCTTTTTCTTGACCTGCTTGGGCGTATCGATCACATGGATCGCATTGCCGAGCGACTTGCTCATCTTATTCTGGCCGTCTGTTCCCACGAGTCGGCCAACTGTCCCGACGTCCGCGACCGGAACCGGGAAGACGCCGCCAAGTTGTTCGTGTTCCTCGTCTGGCGCCTTGTCCGCGACACCGCAGTACATCTTGTTGAACCGGCGGGCGACCTCACGCGTGAGTTCCAGATGCGGCACCTGATCTTCGCCGACCGGCACGCTGTGGGCGCGAAACGCCAGAATGTCGGCCGTCTGCCCGACTGTGTACAGGGGAAAGCCGAATGAATAAGTATCGGCCAGTCCCTTCACCTGCAACTCGTCCTTGAGCGTCGGATTGCGCATGACGCGATTGAACGGGAGCAACATCGCAAACAGATATGTGAGTTCAGCAAGCGCCGGCACTTCACTCTGCAGGAAGATCGCTGCCTTGGACGGATCCACGCCCATCGCAAGGGCATCTCTCGCCACCTCGATGCAGTCCCGGTGCACGGCCTGTGGGTCAGCCGCCCGCGTGGTGTACGCGTGCAGATTGGCGATGAGGAAGAAGCAGTCGTGTTGCGACTGCAGTTCCACGCGCCGCTTCACGGATCCGACCCAGTGGCCGATATGAAGATTGCCGGTGGGTGTGTCGCCCGTCAGAATGCGTTGCCGCGTCATGGGACGCAGAGGATACCGAGGGGCCGCGGCGGGCGGCCGCGGGGTCACGCCAGAGGCACAGCCAGGATGATGTTGCCCGCATTGAACGCCATGTGCATGGTGATGGACGCAGTCAACCTGCCAGTTCGCGCATATGCCCAGCCGAAACCAAGGGACAGCACGAACAAGCCCACCAGCGCATGTGGTTCAACCGCGCCGACATGCATGGCCGTGAAGATCAGGCTCGCCAGAATGATGGAGAGCCAGGGATTGCCGCTGCTGAAGAGCTTGGCCCTGCGGAATGACTCCTGCAGCAAGCCGCGATAGAGCACCTCCTCAACGACCGCGGGAAGCACCACCACAGCGGCCGCCGTCGTGACCACGATCGCTGACGGGCCCTCGGATGCCAGCTGCGCAAGCAGTGCGTGGGCGATTTCTGAGGGGGGATTCCCCGTCAGGGATTGCCACAGCACGCCGGCAATCGTCGCGGCGGCAAGGGTCATAGGCCAGAAGAGGGCCAGCCCAACCAGGCCCAACACCCCCGCTGCCCAGCGAGGCCTCCGCCTGTCCGGGCAGACCGAACCGCGTCTGGGCATGCGGCCGTCGCCGCTGTGGTGGTCCGGCTCGACGAAACTTCGCACAAGCGGGAGGGACGCCGCCGCCGCCAACTGCCCGAACCACGCGGCCAGCATGATTGGTAGGAGCGACGCGGGTGACTCAGAAAGATCGGGTTCGACCCCGGTCACCGCGCCGGCAATCGATGCCGCCACAGCGCCAGCAAGCACCGCCAGCACAAATGTCACCAGCCCGGTCCCCGGGCCAAACCGCCATGGTCGAACAGGCACCCTGCGAATGCGCCACCAACCGGACCCCGCGAAGATGGCTGCAGCGAGACCGCCAACGAGCACCGGTGTCCAGGAAGGAGCGGACGGCGACGGCTCCCCCACTGCCGAGGCGGCGGCTACCCTGCCCGCTGCCGGGCCTGCGAGCAGACCGACCACCATGACGACTCCACCCACCCTCGCCGCCATTGTTGAACACAAGCGTGCCGAGGTTGAGTCGCGGCGGGCCGCATGGCCGCTGGAGGCGCTCCGGCATCGTGTGGCCGATACACCCCTGCCCCGAAACTTTTTCTCAGCCGTCGCAACGGGCAGCGGCCCGGGCGGCGTCAACGTCATTGCCGAAGTCAAGCGGCGCAGCCCGTCGGCTGGAGAGATCCGCGCGGACTTCGACCCAGTGGACATCGCCCTACAGTACGAAAACGCTGGGGCAGCCGCGATCTCATGCCTGACCGATGAGTTTTTCTTCGGCGGGGCGCTCGACACGATCGGCGCCATCAAGGAAGCCGTCAGGATCCCGGTACTCCGCAAGGACTTTCTGGTCGACACCTGGCAGATCTGGGAGTCCCGCGCAGCCGGCGCAGACGCAATCCTGCTCATCTCCGAGTGCCTTTCCGAGGGGCAGCTCATGGACATGATGATTCTCGCCCACGAGTTGGACATGACCGCATTGGTCGAAGTCCATGACATGGAGAATCTGCTGCGAGTCCGCCGCCACGTCGGCTTTCCGCACCCGGGATACATGCTGCTGGGCATCAACAATCGCAATCTCAAGACGATGAAGACGGACATCAGCCACACCATCCGAATGCTGGAACTGGTGGAGGACCATCGCGAGATTCTCGTCACTGAGTCCGGCATCGGCACAACCGCGGACGTCGAGCGAATGGTGCGGCACGGTGTACGACGATTCCTGATTGGAGAGAGCCTGCTTCGCCACGAGCGGCCCGGGGACGCCCTGCGGTCCCTGCTGGGAACTCCCTGGGCCTGACGGGCGCGAGGGTGGGACGTATCCTTGCCGCATGCCCCTGATCGAGATCGCACGCGAAGACGGAGTGGTCACACTCGAACTCAATCGGCCCGAGAAACGCAACGCGCTCTCGCCCGATCTGATCGCCGCCCTCCATGCCACACTCGATGAACTTGAACAGGACGCAGCCCTGCGCGTCCTGATCATTGCTGGACGCGGAAAGTGCTTCTGCGCAGGCATGGATCTCCGAGGCGTCCTCGACGACGCCGACGCAATGGGCGGCATGCTTCGCGGACTGGCCCGCGCGACTGGACGCATTCGCGCCCTCACCGTGCCGACCATCGCCCGTGTGCACGGCGCCGCGATCGGTGGTGGGTGTGGCCTGGCAGCCGTGACGGATCTGGCTGTCACACACCCCGATGCCACGCTGGGCTATCCAGAGGTCACACTCGGAGTTTGCCCCGCAGTGGTGACGCCGTGGCTGATTCGAAAGATTGGTGCCGGGCCAGCCAGGGCCATGCTGCTGCAAGGAGGCACGATTACCGGAGAAGCGGCGCACGCCAGAGGTCTGGTGGACCGGCTCTATGCAGCCGACGAGCTCGCATCCGGAACCGCGGCGATGGCTACAAAGCTCGCTGCGGGCGGAGCTGAAGCGATCGCCGTCACCAAGCGTTGGCTCAATGAGCTCGATGGATCATGCAATCCTGCCATGCTTGACCGGGGTGCTGACCTCTCCGCAGCAGTCATTGCAGGCGAGGAGGCCCAGACCCGCCTGCGCCCCCTGTATGGCGACCCGCTATCCTGAGGCTCCAGCCGACGTAAGGTGTTACCCCCAAACCTCTTAGCGGGCATTTGCCCCGATTGCGACCAGGCGGGGGGTTGGCCAGTGGATGACCGCCCAAACGCGATTCCTGCTACCATGGGTGGCCGAAGCCAAAGCGGGACCTGCTTGTCCCTGTTATGGCCGAGGAGAGAGGCATCAGGCCTCTTTCAGGCCGCTGGACGGGGCCCCCGCCCCCAGAAGCGACTGACGCAATGCAGCCCTCGACTCGGAGGCCTCCGCCTCCGCGTGTTTCAGCCATCGGTCCCTCCCGGAGCCCCAGATCATGACCACCGCATCGCCCGCCACAGCCTTCGCCGTCGACCACCGGTCGGATGGGGCCGCAGTGCTCTGGCTGGAAGCCCCCCATCAGAGCGTGGTGGTCATGGACCGGGTCATGCTCGCTCGCCTCGACGCGACGCTCGACGAGCTTGAGGCTTCCCCTCCCTCGATGCTGATCATCCGAAGCCGTGACGAGCGTGTGTGGGTCGCAGGCGCCGACCTCAAGGAGATCGACGGCCTCACGGATGATGAACTCGACGCATACCTCGCCGAGGGCCAGCGGATCTTTGGTCGCATCGCGTCGCTCCCGTTTCCAGTGGTCGCGGCGGTGTGCGGCGCCACACTCGGCGGTGGGCTGGAACTTGCCATGCACTGCCACGGCATCGTCGCCTCACGAACATCCATGCGGGGCAAGTCCTATCCGATCGGCCTGCCCGAAGCTTCACTCGGGCTGGTCCCGGGATGGGGCGGCACGCAACTGCTCCCCGCTCGCGTGCCACCAGACATCAGCCTCCCGGCCATCGCCGCGGGCAAGCCATTCCTCAGTGACGACATGCCTGAAGATCTCGTCGATGTCGCCGTGGACACGCCGGACGAGCTGGAGGCAGCCTGCACTTCGCTCGCATCCACGCTGTCGTCTGCCGACCTGCCCCGAACCATCGCATCCTGCGACGAGGAGATGCTCCTCGCCGCGGTTGATCATGTGCGGCACGACCCGAACGCCACCGAGGCCGGCAAGATCGTCGCGCACTGCGTCGCCACCGGCGTCAAGGACGGACTTGCCGAGGGCCTGGAGATGGAGCGAGAGGGGCTTGTCTCCCTCCGCAACACCGAACACACCCGCGGGCTGCTGCACGCATTTCTGAACCGCGGCAACTGACCCGAGAAGTCTCCGAACTCGAGCCCCCTCATGACCGCCAAACCATCGCTTGCAGACAGTCTCAAGAATGTCTCTGAGAAGGACAAGAAGCAGATCAAGGCCGCCGAGGAGATGCTCGGGCCTGACCCGGAAACGATGGGATTCATCAAGAATCTCTTCTGGGGCAACTACCGCGAGGAGTCCATCTTCCCGTTCCCGGAAGTATCTGCCGAAGAGACGGCGCGGTGCGATCAGTTGCTTGCCGAACTCGGCGAATACCTCGACACCGAACACCCGTCCGCCGAGATCGATCGCGATCAGGAGATTCCTCACTGGGCCATCAAGCGGCTCTTCGAGATCGGCGTGATGGGCATGATCGTCCGGCAGGAGTACGGCGGTGGCGGCTACGGCATCACGTCGTACAACCGTGTGCTGGACCGCATCGGCCGAACATGTGGATCCACGGCCGTCATGGTGTCCGCGCACCAGTCGATCGGCTGCGGGGCCATCAGCCTCTTCGGCACCGAAGAACAGAAGAAGTACTGGCTTCCCCGCATCTCCAAGGACATGCTGAGCGCCTTCTGCTTGTCGGAACCAAATGTCGGATGTGACGCAGGTGGGCAGGAAACCAGATGTGAAGTGACCGAAGACGGCGAGCACTACATCATCAACGGTGAGAAGAAGTGGGCCACATCCGGGGCGTTGTCGGGCATGTTCACGGTGATGGCCAAACAACGCCTCGTCGACCCACGTACGGGCAAGGAAAGGGACAAGATCACTGCCGTCATCGTCACACCGGACATGGAAGGCATTGACATCTTCAGCCGCAACCGTTCCAAGTGTGGCATTCGCGGCACGTGGCAGGCGGGGATTCGATTCACCAACGTCAAGGTGCCTCGCGCCAACCTGCTGCACAAAGAAGGCCGCGGCCTCAACGTAGCGCTCACCTGCCTCAACTATGGGCGATGCACGCTGTCCGCCGGCATGGTCGGCGCCGGCTGGTCGGCCTACAAGCAGGCGCTCAAGTGGGCGCAAACCCGCTTTCAGTTCGATCGGGCCATCGGCGAGTTCGATCTCGTTCGAGATCGCATCGCCACGATGGCCGCCTACTGCTACGCGATGGATGCCATGCTCTATATGACAACCGGCATCGTCGACCGCGGCGACGAAGACATCATGCTCGAGACGGCCATCTGCAAGATCTTCTGCTCGGAGCTCGGCTTCCGCACCTGTGACAACGCGCTGCAAATCATGGGCGGCGAGGGGTATATGACCGA
>CAZMPA010000118.1:0-7248 GCA_964567915.1 uncultured Isosphaeraceae bacterium
ACGTGCCCGCGGTGATCTGTCACTGGCCCGCCGCTGCTCCCCGGATTGATGGGCGCGTCGATCTGAATGAAGTTCTCGAAGGCCGCGCTTTGCAACTCGGCGGCGTCACGGGTGTCCCGTCCCAGCCCCGACACAACGCCGCTGGAGACCGAGAATCGAAAGTCCAGTGGAGAGCCGAAGGCAAACACCATGTCCCCCTGATGGGCCGTGGACTCAGACCGGGTGGCCGGGATGGTTCTTTCGGGATCAATCTTGAGTACAGCGATGTCGGTCAGCGGGTCGCCGGCCACGATCGCTGCGGTTCGACGAGCGCCGTCGTGCATCTGGACGTCGAGTCGGTCCATGCCACGAACGACGTGCCAGGCTGTGACGAGGTGGCCATCGTTGTCCCAGATCCAGCCACTTCCAGTGCTCTGCCGCGGGTGCGGTCCACCGTCGGCGTCGTCCCGGCACTCCAGGTGGACGACAGACGGTTGCACGAATGCGGCGACGTCTCGCTGAGCGCGGCTCAGCTGCGCGAGAATGGCGGCATCGCCGTTGGGATCCGCCAGGCGGGCTGCGGCCTCCTCAACCTGCACGCGGGTTCGCTGGAACTGCATTTCTCGCCGGCCCCAGAACACGACGAGCACCACAATCACCGCGCTGGTCAGCAGCAGGAGCGTCGGGAGGAGCGTCCGGACCGGATGCCGGTGCGGGGTCACGAGTTGGCCTGCGTCTCGTCGATCATCCGGTAGGGATGCTCGCCCAGGTCGGTCGCCGCAACCTTTGACTTCCATCGCAGGGCTCCGGCCTGAATGGCTGACGCGACATCGGCGACAGGCTTGGCGAAGGCGGGCTGCCAGTCCGTCAGCCCAAGAATGTCCTGCGTGACGACGATCTGGCCGTGGCATGCCGGGCCGGCGCCGCAGCCGATGACTGGCACGCTCGTCCGCTGCACGATCTGTTCGGCGACCTCAGCGGGCGTTGCTTCGATCAAGAGCATGCACGCGCCAGCATCTTCAAGCCGAATGGCGTCCTCGACGATCTTGGCGGCCGCGGCGGCGGTTCGTCCGGCGGCGCGGTAGCCGCCTTCATGCTTGGCGCGTTGGGGCCGAGACCCGACGTGCGCGCACACCGGGATGCCCGCTCGGTCCATCTGAGAGACGAGGCCCGTAAACGTTCCGTCGACTTCAACCTTCACGGCGTCCGCGGTTCCCTCTGTGAGAAAGCGACCGGCGTTTCGAATGCCCTCAGACTCGTCGGCCTGATACGACATGAAGGGCATGTCGCCCATCACGAAGGTGTTCGGGGCGCCGCGCTTGACGGCGGCCGTGATCGTCAGAAGGAAGTCGAGCGGGGCGTGGATGGTCCCGTGGAGCCCGAGCACCATCTCCGCTGCGGTGTCACCGACGAGCAGCAGCGGAATGCCAGCCCGTTCAAGATGCCTGGCCATGGTGGCGTCGTACGCCGTCAGACACGCGAACGGATCGCCACCCTCGGCGAAGCGCTGCTGGGTGCGAAGGGTGACTGGCTTTGGGGAGTCGGTGGCCATCGGGGGAGTATCGTCGGGGTGGGGGTGGTGTTCAAGCCTTGAGCGGTCGGGCGAGCGTGTGGGGGTCAGAACGGCATTGCGAGCCCTTGGTGCTCGGGTGGATCGGCCAGACCTTCGGCGGCCGCGAGCTGTTGTTGATTCAGGATCGCTCGAAGTTGCTCGATGCGTTTGAGGGCCGCCTCCCTGCGGGAAAACGTCTGCCGGTCGACTTCCTGGCGAATCTGTTGCCCCGCAAAGAACGCTTCCTGTTGATTCGTGATGGGTTCGCGCTCAGCCGCGATGATGGCAGTGGCGTCCTCGGTGGCGGCCCACCAGGCTTCATCGTGCTCGGCGCGGAGCAGGGCGATCGCGGCCCTTTGGTCGTCGGTGAGTTCTCCGGCGGCCGCGGCCCGTTTGTAGAGCCGGACAAACCCGTCATCGCTTGCGACGTGCGGGAATGCCGCCTCAAGCCATGTTCGACGGAGCGTCTGGCCATCCAGGACTGCGTTCGCTATCGCATCCACCGCGGCCTGATTCAGAAGTGAGAGATCCAGCCGGGCGTTCTGATTCTTCGCGTGGAGCTTGTCGACCTTCATGGCCGCTTCGATGTCGATCTCCACCTTGCCGGTGTCCGTGGCGGCTTTCATCATGGCCTGCATGCCGGCCTCAAGTTCGTCCTCCGCGGCGCGGATGTCCAGGAGTGCCTTGGTGGCTGCGGCGTGCCAGTCCACCATGGCCGCCTTGGCGTTCTCGCGATCCTGGTCGTCGAGGTCGCTCTCCTCGACAACCATGAGGAGGTCGACCTTCCAGCGGTCGTCCGGCACGCCGACGGCTTCGAGCCCTGCGGACATCATGCCACCGCCGCCCGTGGCAAGCTCGCGCACTCTGGCGAGCCGCCACGGTTCAAGGCGTTCGGGCGTTTCTGTGAGGGTGGCGACGCCTTCGAAGAAAGCTTCATCGAGGGCGTCGAGCCCATCGCGGGAGATCGGCTGCATCATGACCATCGCGATTTCCATCATCGCCGCCTGATCCTGCTCGCCGGCCTCCTCCATCCGCTCTCTTGCAAGAGTCTGCTGGCGCTGCCGCTCATCGGCGCGAGCCGTTTGCATGGCAAGCCGGGCCCCCTCGTGCTCGGCGTGCATGGCTCGCAACCGCGCCTCGTCTTCGTCGGTGAGAGACAGGTCGCGGGTGATGCCTGTCAGGACTGCTGGACGGATGCCGGGGATGGTGAGCAGTTTGTCGTACTCGTCGGCCCAGCCACCACCTGTGGACGACACTGTTGAACTGACCACGACGGTGCCTTCGCTGTCACCATCGTCAGACGCTCCAGTGACAACCATCGCAGTGGTGGAATGCGAGGTGGAAGTTTCGTCCGAGTCAGAGCCCTCGTAGGCGTCGGCGACAACGTCGGCCGCCATGTCCTCGGGCAGCAACGCCTCCATGTCCCGCATCGCCTGCTCATGACGAGCGTTCCATCGGTCTCGTACCGCGGTCCCGAACTCATTGGCCGCAAGATCGATGGAGATTCCGCCATCTTCCGTCACTTCTGCCATCGCGTCCGCCATGGCCGCTTCATCCTTCCATGAGGCCTCAAGCATTTCGACCATGAGTGGAATGGCCTTGGCCTGCCAAGCCTGCTTGATCTGTTTCAGCTGAGCCAGCGTGGCGTCGTCAATTCCTTTGCGGCTGGCCGCGGCGACGAAGGCGGAAATCGTGTTGTGCAGATGGGACCCGCTCGTGGCTTCGCGGACGAAGGCGAAGCGATGCGCCACCGGCAGGCGGTCCGCCGTGTCACGAATGCCACTGACGGCGTGCTTGTGAAGTCTTGCGACGTGGGGTTTCAGCGCTTCGTGTATCCGGTTCTGCGCCGACTTGAAGATGCCCATCAACTCCTGGACCTCTTCTGGGCTCGGAGGATTCTCAACCGAGAAGTCCTTCTGCCTGGCATTGAGCATGGCTACAACTTCAATGAAGTCGAGCTGCGATCGGTCGCTTGCATCGGCCCAGGCCTCCAGATGTCGGGTGTATTGGTCTTCCCACCTGGCGACGAGCTGCTCAAGGTTGTCACGCTCGGCTTCGCCCAACTCGGCCCACGGCACCGCGTCGCTCGGCTCCACGCCGGGGGCGCGAGCATTTGGGACCAGCATGTTGGCTCGCGTACGCAACCGGTCCCGCTCGCGGCGTTGGCGCATGCGCTCGAGCCCGGCATGCTGGCCCTCGCCGAGGAGCAGATCGATGCGGTCGTACAGGACGTCATCCATGCGGCCAATGTCCCGGCGAATGGACGCTGCCCTTGCCGCGTCTCGGCGTCCGGCGTCGGGGTCGTCGGCGGCCATCGGGCCGAATCCCTTGGTGTCCTTGAGGAACTTGGCCATCTTGCCGGCCCGGAGGGTTTCAAACTCAGCCAGATACACATCGTGCTCGGTGGCGATGCCCTCCAACTGAGCGTCCGATGGTGCAATCAGGACCAGCCGATCTTTCAATTGCGGCCAGGACATCGGGTCGACGAACTGATTGAACATGCTCTGGGCATTGGCCCAGGAGGCCGCGAGCGCGATGGCAAGCGTGGCGATCAGGCGGTCGATCATGTCTGTTCCTCCTCTTGGCTCCGTTGTGGGCGTCTCGATCCGGGCCGAACCATGATAGGCCCCGGTGCCGAGGGGTTGTCCACATCGTTCACGGGTGCAGACCCGGGGTGGAGCCGGCCGGGCCAATTGGTATCCTGCGCTCCCATGAGCAGACTTGTGAGCCCCCCCTCGTCGTTCATCGAACTCACCTCGAATCACATGGAGTCCACCCGAATGCCCGACGAACGCGCGGAGCGATGGGTTCGTGATGCCGCATCACAGTTTGGTGACCGCTACGGCATCCTGACCTTTACTGGCGAGAATGTGCGGAGGCGTCTGTCACCGTCGGCGGTGCAGCGGCTTGAGCGGACCCTGCAGCGGGGAGAACGTCTCGATCCTCGGATTGCCGACGAAGTCGCCAATGCGATGAAGGACTGGGCGATCGACAACGGGTGCACGCACTACTGTCACTGGTTCCAGCCGCTGACCGGTTCAACGGCCGAAAAGCATGACTCCTTTTTGAGCATCGACTCCAACGGTCAGCCGATCACGGAGTTCTCGGGTGACCAGTTGATACAGGCCGAGCCGGACGCCAGTTCGTTTCCGAGTGGCGGCATTCGTGACACCTGGGAAGCGCGTGGCTACACCGCTTGGGACCCGACGAGCCCGGCGTTCATCGTCCGCAACGGTGTCGAGCGAACGTTGTGTATTCCGACGTGCTTTGTCTCCTGGACCGGCGAGTCACTGGATCAGAAGACACCGCTGCTTCGTAGTGACGAGGCGCTCAGCAGGCAGGCGATGCGGGTGCTACGGCTCTTTGGCAGCGCGGACGGCGTGCTCAACGTGACGACAACGCTCGGGGTGGAACAGGAGTACTTCCTGGTCGACGAGGACCTTGCGGCCATGCGGCCGGATCTGTTGCTGTGCGGACGGACGCTGATTGGCGCGGATTCCCCCAAGGGTCATCAACTCGACGATCACTACTTTGGCTCCATCCCTCAGGACGTTCAGGCCTTTATGGCGGATGTCGAGCAGCGACTCTTCGAACTGGGGATACCCGCGAAGACGCGACACAACGAGGTGGCGCCCCGTCAGTTTGAGATTGCGCCACTCTTCGAGCGATCCAATGTTGCCAGTGATCACCAGATGCTCACGATGAGCGTGCTTGAGAAGGTGGCGAGGCGACACGGCATGCGGTGCCTGCTGCACGAGAAGCCGTTCAAGGGCATCAACGGCACGGGCAAGCACAACAACTGGTCGATGACGACCGATACCGGGCACAACCTGCTGAGCCCGGGCAAGTCGGGCGAGAGCAATCTGCAGTTTCTGACCTTCGTCTGCGCCGTCGTGCGTGCGATTGATCTGCACGCCGACATCATGCGAGCAGCGGTTGCCAACGCCGGGAACGACCATCGATTGGGTGCCAATGAGGCGCCACCAGCCATCTTGAGCGTCTACACGGGTGAAGAGCTCGGGAGGGTGCTCGACAAGTTGGCGGCCGGCGAGACATCGGCCTTCGAGGCGAAGTCGGAGATCGACCTCGGGACGACCGCAGTTCCGCACTTGCAGCGGCACGCGGGCGACCGGAATCGGACGAGTCCATTTGCGTTCATTGGGAATCGGTTTGAGTTCCGCGCCGTCGGTGGCACGGCGAGCGTGGCGTGGCCAAACGCGGTCATCAACACGATCATCGCGGAGTCGATTGATTGGATCGCGACCGAGATGGAGAAGCACATCGACACGAACGGCTCCATCGAATCGGCTGCCGTCGAAGTGCTCGGAACCGTCGTGCGGGATCACCGCAGAGTTATTTTCAATGGTTACAATTACTCTGCTGATTGGCACGAGGAGGCGGCACGCCGCTGCCTGCCAATCCTGCGTGGCACCGCCGATGCGCTGCCGGCATTTCGCAGTGATGACGTGCGGCAGATGTTTGAGAAGTACGGCGTCATGAGCGCCGCAGAGGTGGATGCCCGGGTGGATGTGCTCTTCGAAACCTACAACCACGTCATGGGCATTGAAGCGAGAACACTGCTCCAGATGGTGGAGACTCTGGTGCTGCCCGCGGCCGTTCGGTATCAGACTGAGCTTGCGTCGTCGCTCGCTGCGACCGAAGCCGTCGGTATCCAGTGTCCCGCGACGGGCGGCCGGCTGCATGATCTGGTTGAGACGGTGACCAGGTTGGAGACGACCTTGGGCGAAATCCGTGAGGCAGCGGAGCATCAGGGAGAGACGCCGGACGTGCATGCCCGGTGCATTCAGGGCCGCCTGATACCGCTCATGGAGAAGGCCCGGGAGTGCTGCGACGCGATCGAGTCCAGTGTGTCGGCGGACCTCTGGCCGCTTCCGACCTACACGGACATGCTCTTCGACTGATCTATTTCTTGGCGGCGCCCTGCGCGGCAACCGCTGCTGCGGCCTGAGCGATTGCGTCGGCGTCGCCCAGGTAGCGTCTGCCCTTGACGGACATGTCGTCCCCGAACTCATACACCATCGGCACGCCGGTCGGGATATTGAGCGATGTGATTTCCTCATCCGAAATCCCATCGAGATGCTTGACGAGTGCTCGAAGGGAATTGCCGTGGGCGGCGATGATGATGCGCTCCCCGGCAGCGACCTTCGGCAGGATCTCGCGGGTCCAGTAGGGAACGACCCGGTTGACGGTGTCCTGAAGGCACTCTCCGACCGGCAACAGGTCGCGGGGTACCTCCGCGTATCTGCGATCGTTCGCCGGGTTGGACGGGTCATCAATTGAGAGCGCAGGGGGCGGCGTGTTGTACGAGCGGCGCCAGATGTGAACCTGTTCTTCTCCGTGCTCCGCAGCGGTTTCTGCCTTGTCCAGGCCCTGCAGGGCGCCGTAGTGCCGCTCGTTGAGTTGCCAGGCACGCGTAACCGGAATCCAGCACTGATCGGTTCCCTCGAGCACGTACCAGAGCGTGCGAATCGCTCGCTTCAGAACGCTTGTATAGGCGGCGTCAAAGACAAACCCCTCCGCGTGGAGCAAGTCGCCCGCGGCCTTCGCTTCTGCCTCACCGCGGGGCGAGAGGTCCTGATCGACCCATCCCGTGAAGCGATTCTCAAGGTTCCATTGGCTTTGCCCGTGTCGGATGCAGACGAGTGTTGGCATCGCGACATGGTATCGGCGCCTGAGTCAGTCGAGGTCCACGATGA
>CAZMPA010000119.1:0-1797 GCA_964567915.1 uncultured Isosphaeraceae bacterium
AATCTCGGCGGCGGGATGCTGCTAGGGTCCCTCGGCATGCCAGACGTCACCCCCCAAAGGCCGCCCCTCTTGAGGACTGAATTGCCGCTCGCGCTGGGCATTTTGGCCACCGCGGCAGCCTACCTCCTGCTCCCGCACTGGTTTGAGGACCCGGCGGCGACGCCAGTGCGGTCCATCCTTCTGTTTGCCGGGCTGTTTGCCGTCATCCTGTGGTCGGCCTTCAGCGTCGTCCGACACGCCGACTGCCTGGCCATTCTTCTGGGCGAGCCGCTGGGCACCATCATTCTGACGCTCGCCGTTATTGGTATCGAGGCCACCATGATCTCCACGATCATGCTGGTCGGAGACGCCAATCCGGAGCTCGGCCGCGACACCATGTTCTCGGTGCTCATGCTGGTCCTCAACGGCCTGGTCGGCATCACCCTGCTCGTGGGCGGCCTCAAGCACCACGAGCCGATCTTCAACCTGCGTGGGGCGAACGCCTACTTGTCGGTCATCATCCCGCTGGCGGGACTCGGACTGGTGTTGCCGCGATACACGACATCAACGGCGGACGCTTCCGCGTCGCTTTCGTTTTCGATCTTCCTGATCATCATGTGCGCAGCGCTCTATGGCGTGTTCCTCGGCGTGCAGACGCTCCGGCATCGGCACTTCTTCACGCAACCCACCGACGGGGACATGGATGTGGTGGATGTGCACCACGCACCGGCGTCGCTGCGAACGGTTCGCGTGCACGCCGTGCTACTCATTCTGACCATGCTCCCCGTCGTGCTGCTCGCCAAGAAACTGGCGGTTCTGCTGGACGTCGGTGTGGAGCGTCTGGGCGCGCCACCGGAGCTTGCGGGCCTGGTCGTCGCGGTCCTTGTTCTGGCCCCCGAAGGCGTCGCGGCCGTCCGCGCCGCAGCAGACAATCAACTGCAGCGAGGGGTCAACATCTGTCTCGGCTCGGCGCTTGCAACCATCGGCCTGACCATTCCGGCGGTCATCATCATTGGCTTTGCGACGGGACTGAACGTCCAACTCGGCCTCTCACGTGTCAGCGAGTACTTCCTCTTTCTGACGCTGCTTGTAAGCGTCGTCACCTTCGCGGGCGGGCGATCGAACATCCTTCAGGGCGCCGTGCACGTCGTGCTCTTCGCCGCGTGGATCATGTTGATTGTCGACTGATCCTGCAGCCGATCACCCACCCCACACGGCGAGCAGGCCAAGCAGATCGTTGACATCCACGACACCGTCTCCATCGGTATCAGCCGGGCAGCCTTCGCACGGGCCCCAGACACTGAGCAGGATGAGCAGATCATCAACGCCCACGTTGCCGCTTCCGTCCACATCACCCGGCGTGGCAGTCTGCGCCCAGACGGGATTGGTCATGGCCAACCGCGTCAGGTCATCCAGTTGAGCCCATGCGGTCACGTAGGTGGCGTCCGCAAACATCGTCGGAGAGTCGATGACGAACTCGACGGCATGACCCGAAGCATTCCCCGTCGGAAGTTCCAGCAGAGTCTCGCCGTCCGCCTCGAGGACAAAGGTGTACCGATCGACCGTTCCAAACTCCGGCGTCGTTTCAAGCCGAGCGACTGCCCGCCCTACACCTCCGGGAAGAATCGCAACGTCGCCGATGCCCGCCGTGTTGAGTTCCAATGTGACCAAGGGACCATCGGATGCGATGCACCGCCCGCTCAGGAACGCCTCCCGGAGCGATGACGGATCGACGTCATCCAGCCTCGCGTAGGTGAACACCGCACCAATGGCACCTGGCGTGTGCGCATCGCTGTTGCCGAGCCCGACCGGATACTT
>CAZMPA010000119.1:1818-4645 GCA_964567915.1 uncultured Isosphaeraceae bacterium
GGTCAGCCAGGGCGCCGCCGCTCGGTGGTGAGATCCCGGCAAGCAAGTCGTGCCACTTGCCCAGTGACGCCAGATCTGCCTCATGAAACTCCCCGTCCGCATTGGACCACAGTTCAATGCCGGCCCACCCGGTCGCGCCGTTTTCCCAGTTCCACAGCGCAAATGACAAAGAGCCTTCCAAAAATGGGTGGGCGCTGAAGCCATAGCACCCATTCGAGTTGATCCGGTCGATGATGACCTGCTCGTCCTCGCACTCGGCGTGGCCGAACACCAATCCATCTGAGGGGTTCTCCAGATACGGCGCGTCGAATGTGTCCAGTGGGTACACCAGCATGTGCGCAGGAAGGTCCCAGAAGCCCGTCCGACCGAGCCCCATCTCCTGGCTGTACAGGACCGGCCAGCCATGTTCGTCGCGATAGGCAGCCGCCTCCTGTCTGGCGATCTCGTGCTGCTCCGGCGTGAAAAACCACTCGCCAAACCACCACGCGTGAATGTTCGAGTGATCCGTAATCATGATCCAGTCGAGCCCCTTCGACCTCGCCGCGTCGGCGTACCCCGCCGGACCCTCTTCCGTGCCTTCCAGCGCATACGCGTCAAGCGACCAGGTCGTGTGAAGGTGCTGGTCTCCGGCAAGCCACCCTCCGCCCCGAACGGCGGGCGCCGCTCCCAGCTTCCAGACGCCGGCGTCGTCCAGACTCCACTGCTGCGCGGCAGCGTCACCTGTTGGAAGTGGCGCATGCCGTGCCATCTGAAGCGCGTAGGTCACATGCACCGGCTCACCCGCGATGTCCGCGTCGACGGCAACCGACCAGGGGCCATGCAAGTCATACCCGGGGTCCACCCGGCGAATCACCGTCGCATCGGACACCACTCGCAGTGCCTCGGCTCGGCCGTGAAAGTCATCCTCAGCTGCAGCGCGATAGGCCTCGGCTGCCCCGCCCACCGGCGGCAGGGCCGCATTGGCAAGCCGCGCGTCCACCACGGTGTCCCCCCGAAGCAGCCGGACGGCCGTCAGGACACCCGCCTGCTCGGTCAGATTGATGACCCGCACAGACGCCCAGGCCTGTCCATCGCCCCTGACCTCCATCGGCCCATGCACGCAGACGAACAGTCCGCTACCGGCGTCCAGCCAGTCTGGCTCGTGGGTGTGCGCCATCGCCGCACGGACAGACCACAGGGAAACGACCGCCAGAGCAAACGCCAGCGGCCGCCGGATATGCACTTTGCTTCGCATCGTAGATGCCCTCCGAGTGCCCACGATACCACCTGTGACCCGCGGGCGCAAACAGGAATCGCCGGCATGTTTGCAGGCGGGCCGGCGATCGCCTCAACAGCGGAGTGTCCCCGGGATGCCACTGCCGGCTGACGCCACATCTGGCATCAGGATCTGTATCATCCCCCCCCCACAGGCACCCCCACGCCTCACACACGGCCCGGTTCCGGGCCGAAGAACCGCCAGCGAGACGGAGTCAATCGCAGCATGAAACTCGGCATTCCCCGCGAGGTCACTAGCGAGGAGCGCCGCGTCGCGTGCGTGCCTCGCACCGTCGAGAAACTCCGCAAGATGGGCTTCGACGTGCTCGTCGAGTCGACCGCTGGCGCGGCCGCCGACTGCAGCGACGCAAAGTACATCGAGGCAGGCGCCACGGTCACAGATTCTTCGGACGCCCTCTGGGGCGACGCCGACATTGTCCTCAAGGTCAACCCGCCCACCGAAGCAGAAGTGGCCAGGATGCGATCCGGCCAGATGCTGCTTGGCATGGTCTGGCCGGCCAACAATGAGCAACTCGTTGCGGCGCTCGCCGACAAAGGCGTGTCCACCATCGCCATGGACTGCGTCCCGCGAATCAGCCGGGCCCAGAAGCTTGACGTCCTGAGCGCGCTGGCAAACATTGCCGGCTACCGAGCCATCATCGAGTCGGCGCACCTCTTTGGCAGATTCTTTGCCGGACAAATGACCGCCGCGGGACGTGTCGAACCGGCCAAGGTGCTGGTCATCGGCGGCGGCGTCGCGGGGCTCGCCGCCATCACGGCCGCGAGAGGACTGGGCGCGATCGTCCGGGGCTTTGATACACGGCTCGCCGTGAAGGAGCAGGTGGAGAGCTTGGGCGCTGATTTTCTGGTGCTCGACTTCGAAGAAAGCGGCGAGGGAGAAGGCGGCTACGCCAAAGTGATGAGCGAGGCCTTCCTTGAGGCCGAGATGAAGCTCTTCGCCGA
Organism: uncultured Isosphaeraceae bacterium; assembly: GCA_964567915.1. Taxonomy (GTDB): domain Bacteria; phylum Planctomycetota; class Phycisphaerae; order Phycisphaerales; family SM1A02; genus UBA12567. Next base: position 4,036 of record CAZMPA010000119.1, read on the forward strand.
ACAGGCCATCGAAGTCGACGTCATCATCACCACGGCGATGATCCCCGGGCGAGACGCACCGCAACTCATTACGGCGGGCATGGTCGAGTCGATGAAGGAAGGCTCGGTCATCGTCGACCTCGCTGCCGAACGCGGCGGCAACTGCGCCTTGACCGTCCCCGGCGAAGTCGTCGTGCACCACGGCGTCTCGATCGTCGGCTACACCGACCTGCCCGGCAGAATGCCCGCGCTCTCAAGCCGACTCTACGGCAACGCGCTCGCAGCCATGCTGGACGAGATGGGCGGCGGCGAGGCGTTCACGATTGACACTGAGAATGAGATCGTTCGCGGCGCGATGGTCACGCACAGTGGCAGTGTGACTTGGCCGCCACCCCAACCCGAAGCGCCAAGCATCGCGCCCGACTACTCAAAGGACTTCGGCAAGCGGCCCGAGGACGAGGCAGCGGCCGCGGCGGAAGTGGCTTCCGAGCCAAGCGGCGCCATGCGACGCCTGGCCACGTTCGTCGGGGCCGTGGCGTGTCTCGCCCTGCTCGCCGTCATAGGCCACAGGGCACCCGAGTCCTTATAGCACCACTTAACCGTCTTCGTGCTGGCCTGCGTCGTGGGTTGG
>CAZMPA010000119.1:4655-7241 GCA_964567915.1 uncultured Isosphaeraceae bacterium
GACCGAGGGAGATGGCTGATGACTGATCCGTTCATCGTCGATTTCACAATCTTCGTGCTTGCCGTGTTCGTCGGCTACTACGTGGTCTGGAGCGTCACGCCGGCGCTGCATACGCCGCTCATGAGTGTCACGAACGCCATCAGCGGCATCATCATTCTGGGCGGGCTGCTGCACCTGTCGGCAAGCTCCGCGACGGCCGCCATCGTGCTCGGCCTGCTCGCCGTGTTCTTCGCAACCATCAACATCGCAGGCGGCTTCCTTGTGACCCGCCGCATGCTGGCCATGTTCAGGAGATGAGTCCAGTGCTGTCGATGCTCCAGTTGATTCCCGCAGCAGCCGCAACCCCCGTTCCGGCTCACACCGTGGCTGGTGGTGGCTCCTCAATCTTCACCATCGCCTATCTCGTGGCGGCCGTGCTGTTCATTTTGAGCCTCGCAGGCCTCTCCAAACAAGAGACGGCATCGCGCGGCACGTGGTACGGCATCATCGGAATGGTCATCGCCCTCGCGGCGGCCATTCTCTCGCCGGACGTCTCCCGGTACGGCATCCTCGCCGCGGCCATGGTGCCGGCAGCGATCATCGGCGGCGTGCTCGCAGTCCGCGTGCAGATGACGGAGATGCCGCAGCTGGTGGCGCTGCTGCACTCGTTCGTGGGCGCCGCAGCTGTCCTCGTGGGTTTCGCGAGTTATATCGATCCACATGGGGCAGGAAAGACCGCGGCCGAACTCCTCGTCCACGACATCGAGGTCTACATCGGCATCTGCGTCGGCGCCATCACATTCACCGGATCGATCATTGCGTGCCTCAAGTTGCACGGTGTCATGTCCGGCAAGCCGCTCATGCTGCCCGCTCGGCACCTCTTGAACCTCGTGGCGGTGGTTGTGACTGTCCTGCTCGGTGTGTGGTTCGTCGATGCAGCCGTGGATGTGCAAGCGTCGGCCCCGGTCGTCGACGCCACAGGGGTCATCCTGCTCATCGTGGCGACGGTGCTGACCTGCATCCTCGGTGTCCACATGGTCATGGCGATCGGCGGGGCAGACATGCCCGTCGTCGTCTCGATGCTGAATTCGTATTCGGGGTGGGCCGCCGCAGCTGCAGGCTTCATGCTCGGCAATGACCTGCTCATCATCACCGGCGCGCTCGTCGGAAGCAGTGGCGCCATCCTGTCGTTCATCATGTGCCGTGGCATGAACCGCTCTTTCGTCAGCGTGATTCTGGGCGGCTTCGGCGCTGCCGAAGGCACGGTCGCCAGTGGCGACGGCGAGCAGGGTGAAGTCATCGAGATCTCTGCAGAAGACACCGTGGGACACATGCAGGCCGCCAAGTCGGTCGTCATCGTTCCGGGCTACGGCATGGCAGTCGCCCAGGCGCAGCACGCGTTGGCGGATCTCACGGCCAAACTGAGAGACGCGGGCGTCACCGTGCGGTTTGCCATCCACCCCGTCGCGGGCCGCATGCCCGGGCACATGAACGTGCTGCTGGCAGCAGCCGGTATCCCGTACGACGTCGTGTTGGAGATGGACGAAATCAACGACGACCTGCCGGACACTGACGTCGTCCTGGTGATCGGCGCCAACGACATCGTCAACCCCGGCGCCGAGAACGACCCGAACAGCCCCATCGCCGGCATGCCCGTGCTGCAGGTGTGGAAGAGCAAACTTGTCGTCGTCATGAAGCGTGGCATGGCAACCGGCTACGCGGGCGTCGGCAACCCGCTCTTCTTCCACGACAACACCCGCATGCTCTTCGGCGACGCCAAGAAGAGCGTCGATGCGATGCTCGGGTCGATCTCGGACTGAGGTCCGAAGGGCAGCCACGCAGCCTGGCTCGCAGGAAACGCTCCCCGCACCACGGCGGTACCCTCGCCCGATGCTCATTGCCGCCATCACGCTGGCCGTCGCCGCCTCGCCCCCGAACATCCTGCTGATTCACGTTGACGATCTGGGCTGGCAGGACACCGGCGTACCAATGTGGTCCGAGACAACGCCGCAGAACCTGATGTGGCGCACACCAAATATCAACCAACTCGCTCAAGATGGCGCCGTACTCACAAACGGTTACGCCGCGGCCCCGGTGTGCACACCCTCCCGTGTGAGCCTGCTCACCGGCCAGTCACCAGCCAGGCACCGCACGACCTTCTGGACGCTGTATCACGACAAGGACACATCGGCGCCGCACCCGCGGCTTCGGGTTCCGGAGTGGAACAACAAGGGCCTGCAGCCCTCGCCCGCGAATCTGCCCGAACTCCTGCGGGCCGGCGGCTACAGAACAGTTCACGTCGGCAAGGCGCACTTTGGCGCCCACGGCACACCTGGTAGCGATCCGAAGGCGCTCGGATTTGACGTAAACGTCGCCGGCCATGGCAGCGGCGCGCCCTCGTCGTACCTCGGCACGCACAACTTCAGCCACGCCGGCAGGCGGAACGCGCCCGGTGAAACGCGGATCTGGGACGTTCCAGGACTCGAGGCCCACCACGGCAAGGACATCTTCCTCACCGAAGCCCTCTGTGAACTGGCGTGCGGCGAGATCGACCTCGCCGCCGCAGACGGCACGCCCTTCTTTATGAATTTCGCGCCCTATGCCGTA
>CAZMPA010000120.1:0-7113 GCA_964567915.1 uncultured Isosphaeraceae bacterium
GTGATGCCAAACTCCTCGCAGGTGCGAAGCAATGCGAGGGTTTCGTCCTGCCGGTAGGAGTGGCAGTGGATGAGTCGATCGCCGGCGAGGATTTCAGCGAGCGTCTCGAATTCGTAGTCACGTCGTGGCGGAATCTCGGTGGCTTGCTCCGCGTCGGTCATCGCGTTCCACCGATCCCACTCCGCCTGGTAGTGCTGCGCCGTCGCAAGGCGGTCCCGGATGAACGCCTCGACGCCCATGCGGGTGTCCGGGTAGCGGCCGCTCGACCGCTTGACGTTTTCGCCAAGGGCGAACTTGATGCCGGTCGGCGCCGACGCAACCGGAAAGTCGCGTGCGGGCAGGCCCCAGCGAAGTTTGACGACGCTGTTGCGGCCGCCGATCGGATTGGCCGAGCCGTGCAGTTGGTTGGCCGCCGTCAGTCCACCGGCCAGTTGTCGATACCAGTTCATGTCGTCACCCGACACGACATCGCCAATGCCGACCCTCGCCGTGCTCGCTTCGTTGAACTCGTTGACGCCGCCGTCGATGCCCGTGTGGCTGTGACAGTCAATCATTCCTGGCGTGATGTGCATGCCGGTTGCGTCAACAACCAGACCTTCGAATTCCGTTCGTTCGGGTGCTTCGGCCATAGGTCCGACCCATGCGATGCGGCCGTTATGCACAATCAGGCATCCGTCTGCAATGGTGCCGACGTCTTCAAGCGTCCAGATGGTCGCATGCTCGAACCGGGCGTTCATGGGAGCGGCGGGGTCCACTCGACCACGCGCCCCGAGCGGGTAGGGGATATCGGCTGGAATCCCGGTCCAGCGAATCTCGGGCTCGGCATCCGCGTCATCGCCGTCCGTGCTGGCGGCTGCGTCGGCGCGTGAGACGGTGAAGTCGGCCTCGCCCATCGGGCTCGTCGCCGTGCCGCTCGCGTCCTCGCCATCCACTTTGGCGACAATGCGAAACTCGCCGCCTCCCGGTCCGTCACCCGAGAACTCGAGCGTACCGGTCGCCGCATCAAAGGCGCCGTTCGCCATGGGCATCTCCTGCTCCATCAGGCGAATGACGCCGCCCAGCGCCTCACCTTCGCGGGTAATGGTCAGTTCGATCGGAGGCTCGAAGTCGGTGCCGAATGCGATGCTCCCGGTCCAAACGCCTGCCACGGGATCGCGGTCGGGATCCTCATCATCAGGCTCGCCTTCCGCTGTTTCGACATCTTCTGTGTCTTCGCCTTCACCGGTGATCTCAAGCCGCATTGGCAGGACCGTGCCGTCGGGCAGGACCGCGCGGCCGATCAGTGTGTCGCCACGGATCACTCCCGCGAGTCGAACCCAGTCCTCCCGATCCAGGACGCGGCCATCGACCGATGCCGTGACGCGGTGCCCCGTGATTCCGACCTTTTTGACCTTGGCCTTGGTCCCGTCTGCAAGCGTCACCGTGAGCTTCTTACTGTCGGTGTTCAGCGTAGCGTCGGCGGCCGCGCCGCCGATGTGGATGGTGCCCGCGCCTTTCAGGCTCGCGATGGGATCCTTCTCATGGTTTTCGCGGAGGCCGGAGACCCAGGTCTCTTCGATCGCAGTGTCGTCTTCAAAGAGGTCGCCGTCGCACACGACAAGGTTTGCAATCATCCCGGGAGCGAGGCGTCCGGCACGCTGGTCGATGCCGAGCATGGCTGCCGGCGCAGTCGTAATCTGGGCAAGCGCCACGTCCTCAGAGAGCCCGGCTTTGATTGCCTGGCGAAGCGCATCGTGGACGTCGGCCGGTTTGCTCAACTCACTTGTGGTCACGCACGTCGTGACGCCAGCCTCGGAGAGCCGCCTCAGGTTTGTGGGCGCCTGCTCCCAGGTTTGCAGCGTTCGGAGTGGCACGCGAATGGCCGCGTCAATCGAGTCGAGTTTCGGTCGCTCGGGGTAGTCCAGCGGAACGATGAATGCCCGGCCCGTGTCCACGACGCCCGGCATGTCCTTGTACTCGTCTCCGCTTCCGAGCAGCATGAGATCCAGGTCGAGTTCTCTGGCCAGCGCATCGGCTCGCATGGATTCCTTGACGTCTCTCGCGTCGAGCATGAGCCTGCGTTGCCCGGAGGTGAGTGGTTGCAAGGCGGCGAGGTCGTCGCGGCGGGCGGGCCGCTGCAGTCCGTTTCGGTCGGCCGCAGCGATTGCATCTTCGTACCACCTTGCGTCGGAGACCGCCTGTCGAAGCATGGCGATCGAGCCCATGAGGGACCCCGGTCCGCCTCCCGCCCCCCAGCTACCTCGCTCGAAGGCGGCTGCCATGGCAGGTGCCCCGCCGCAGTCGACGATGTTCGTACCGGCGGTCGTTGTGATTGCTCCGGTTCCCCGAAGAATGCCGTCCTCGGGATAGGCGGCCGCAATGCAGTACCCGGCTCGCCTGAACTTCTCCCGGCTTGCGCTGTCGAGCACCGCGCGGCCGCCCCTCAGGTCGAGTTCGGGATTGATCCGCTCATTCCAGTGCGCCGTTGGTGCCCGATCGACGTCGGGCACCTCGATGTAGGCGACGGGCTCGATGAAGCCCGGGTAGATGACCATGTCGTCCATCGGCCAGAGACGAGCCTCGGCGGGGATGTCAATGTCGGTCCCCACCGCCTCGATCATGCCATCTCGAATCACGATGGTTGCCGCCTCCAGCCGCTGGCCGGGGGCGGCCACCACATCAGCGCCGACCAAGGCGTGGCAGGGCTGATGATGCTCGAATGGACCGTTCGGGCGGGGTCCAGGGTCGCTGGTGGGGGTGGCGAACGAGGTGGCCGCGGCGGCAGCCACTGGAAAGACGACGCGAATCATGGGAAGCATCCTCCACGAACGGCTCCCTCCCTCAGGGGAACCGTTTCGTGGAGCAAGTCTACTGCCAAACGATTGTTTACGAAGCCAGGTGTTGACGACGCAGGCTTCGCCTTTAGGCGGCCCCTCGCATATCGAGGTCGGGCATCTCGATCGCCCGGGCCACCATGGCGGCCGGAATCCACCACCAGTATCGCTCACCGTGCATCTTGACGAAGAAGCAGCCCTCGGCGGTCCTTCCGGCGTAGAGCGCTCGTCTTCCGTCATGCAGTGTCAGCAGGTACATCGAGGATTCCTGTATCGGGGCAGGGAGGCCCTGCTTCGAGATTCGGCTCGGGGCAGGCTCCGGTTGAACACTTCTACGGAGTTCTGCAGCGTTTGTTTGACGGATCCGGAGGTCGACTGGAAGGTTTCTGGCCTCAGGCTCGCTGGAAGGCGTAGACATCTCCAAGTCCGAGCAGGCTCGTGAGCGCGTCCAACGCGTCCTGCGAGGACTGCGCCAGCGCGGGGTCGGCCAGGTCCGCAGGCTGGAGGGACTCGGGATACCACCGCTCGACCCACTGCCTGAGCGTGCTGTGCAGCCCACTTGACCATCGCACACCGGGGTGGACGGCGTGCAATTCGTCGGCCTCGAGGGGCACGCGGAGCCGGAGGCAGGCAGGCCCTCCGCCGTTGTGCATCGACTCCCGGACGTCCAGATAGTGCACCGCGGAAACTGGGGCGTCGCTGCCGACCCAGTCATCTACGACCGCCTTTGCCGCGGGGTCAGCTTCCACGTCCTGCGGAGCAATCAGCACCAGGCCATCAGGAGTCTCGAGCAACTGGGAGTTGAACAGATACGTTTGCACGGCCCCCGACACACTGAGCGACTCGGACGCCACGATGAGTGGCGTGAACTGCGGCCCGAGCGCGTGCGTGAGTCGTTCGATGAGCTTCGGCTGGTCAACAAAGGCCTCTTCGTGCGCCAGCAGGACGTGGCCCGAGCCCACCGAGATGACATCGTTGTGAAACACGCCGGCGTCGATCACTGCGGGGGTCTGCTGCCAGAACACGGCGCCTTGTGCGCCATGCAGCCTCGCAATCGCCTGAGACGCCTCGAGGGTCTGCCGCGCGGGAAAGACCTGTGGGCGGGGCGAGCCCGGGTTGCGGGCATCGACGCCGTAGATGAACAGGTGTACGACGCCAGACTCCGAGACGAGCCTTGTGTGGTTTGCGGCACCTTCGTCGCCGTACTGGTCCGAGGCGGGAAGCGCCCGGTGGTGTGTAAAGCAATCGCGATCGGGAAAGATGGCTTCAAGCAGTCGGCTGGTTTGTGGCGGCTCAATGGCTCTGTGGTACTTCGACCTGAGATTGGCCGTCGTGAAGTGGACCCGTCCGTCCGCGGCGTCGGCCGAGGGTGTCACCATCGCCGCGTTGGCGGTCCACATGGAGGAGGCGCTGCACACCTGCGCGAGCAGCAGTGGGTCCGATGCCTGCGCGGACGCGATCACTTCGTCGTTGGATCCCCTGAATCCCAGATCACGGAGGGCCCCACAATCGGGCCGACACTGCGGTGGCATGACCGCCTGCTCCACGCCAAGCGATGCCACGAATGCCATCTTCTCCAGGCCCTGCAAGGCGGCCGCGCGTGGATGGCTTGTCGCACCGCCGTGGCTGGTCGATGCGACGTTTCCGGACGAGAGACCCGCGTAGTTGTGGGTGGGGCCGACCAGTCCGTCAAGTTGCAGTTCGCGAAGCGTCATGATTCCCGGCGAGGCAACACTGCCCACTCGATGCCCGTTTCACCAAGGAGTTCCCGGGAGGTCGCAATGCTGCTCTCCCAATGCTCGTCGCCTTCCTTCACTTCCCATGACACGACTCGGCGAATGCCAGCCTGAATGATGGCCAGCGTGCACGCGTTGCATGGAAAGAAGGTTGCGTAGATTGTCGAACCCTCACACGCGATGCCGTGGCTGGCGCACTGCGTGATGGCGTTGACTTCTGCATGACAGACGAGGTCGTACTTCACGGGCGGTTGCAGGCGATCGGGCCGGTCTTCAAAGCCGGCAGGGAGTCCATTGAACCCCGTTGCGCAGATCCGCCGATCTGGCGACACGATGACCGCCCCCACGCCGCGGGATGGGTCCTTGCTCCACGTGGCGATGTGGTCGGCGAGATGGAGGAATCGGAGATCCCATTTCAAGGAGGCGTCGGGCATCCCGGCGATGGTACCGAGGGGCACTACCATCCGGCCCATGGTCGTCTTTCTGCTGTCGTTCTCGCTGTACACGGTTCTGGTCATCGGCGTGGGGCTGTGGTCCTCCAGGCGGGCAGGCTCCAGCGACGAGGAGTACTTCCTTGCCGGCCGGTCGCTCGGGCCGTGGGTGGCATCGCTGTCGGCGTCGGCTTCAAGCGAGTCGGGCTGGGTCACGCTGGGCCTCGTTGGGTGGGCCTTTGCCAACGGCGTGCAGGCATTCTGGATTCTGCCGGGGTCACTCCTCGGGTTCGCGTTCAACTGGTTCGTGCTGGCTGGCCGCATGCGGGATGCGGCTGCAGAGGGGGGCGCCGTGACGCTTCCTGACTTCCTGGCCAAGCGGTTCGGTGAGCAGTGGCCCGTCATTCGCGTGATGAGCGTGATTGTGATTCTGGTGGCAATGCTTCTGTACTGCGCCGCCCAGTTCGCGGCGGCCGGCAAGGCGTTTGAGATTTCCTTCGATGCTGTGAGTTATCAGGGCGGCGTGTTGATCGGAGCCGCGATCGTGTTGGTGTATGTCACGCTCGGCGGCTTTCGCGCCGCGTGTTGGACGGATCTGCTCCAGGGCTTACTCATGGTGGGGGTGCTTGTCCTCTTCCCGCTCTGGCTGCTGTCGGGAGAAGGCGTTCAGGGCGTGCGTGAAGGCCTGTCAGGGACAGCGGGGCTCCTTTCGTTCTGGCCCACGGCAACCGGTGGAGCGCTCATCGGGTTCCTGCTCGGATCCGGGGCGCTTGGAATCAACTTTGGATACATGGGACAGCCGCACGTGCTGGTTCGATTCATGGCCATGCGGTCCCGCCGCGATGCAGCGATTGGCGGCGTGATCTCCATGACATGGGCGGCACTCGTGCTCTCGGGCGCCGTCGCGACGGGGCTGATCGTCCGGGCGATGGCCGAGCAGGGCGCGCCCTGGGCGGGTGGCATGCTTGCCAGCGGCGACGGGGAGTATGCGCTCATCGCGGCGGCAGTCAATCTGGCGCCGCCAGTCCTGGGCGGACTTGTCTTGGCGGCCATCCTTTCAGCGATCTGTTCGACGGCCGACAGTCAACTGGTCGTGGCGTCTTCAGCCGCAGCAAACGACCTCTGGGCGCACATCTTCAAGCGTGACGGGGCCGTCAATCACGTGCTGGCAAACCGCGCAACTGTGATTGTGATGGGTGTTGCAGCGGTGCTGCTGGTGATCGACTCCCGCGTGACGGTCTACGAGTACGTGCTCACATACGGATGGGCGATCCTCGGTGCGTCGTTTGGTCCGCAGGTGATTCTTGCTGTGTTGTGGCGGGGGGCGACGGCCCTGGGGTGCGCATGTGGAATGGCGACGGGCTTCAGTGTGGCCTTGCTCTGGAAGTTGATCATGGACAATCAGGTGACGATCGGCGGCGCCGAGATTGAGGTCTACAACCTGCCGCTGGCCTTCGTGGCGGCGGGCGTGGTCAACATCGTGGTCTCGCTGCTGCTGCCCACTCCGCAAGAGGCCGCCGACCGCGTATGATCTATGACCATGGGTGATGGGCGGAAAATTCACATCGTTCGAGTCAGCGGGCCGGCAGCGTTTGCCGACTTCTCGGGCGAGGTGACCGAGACACCGATGGTCGTGGGCCGTGGATCGGAGTCGACCATTCGACTGGACGATCCAAGCGTCTCCCGAACGCACGCCTCGATCATGGTGGAGCGTGACGGCGTGCACGTGCGGGATGCAGGCAGCCGCGGCGGAACATCCGTCAACATGATGCGGCTGGAGGAAGGCGAGTCTGTGCGCCTGAGCGACAGCGATCTGCTGCTCGTCGGGCCGTGGAAACTCCTGATTCGCCTGCCCGGTGATGTGCCGCCACCGACGTCCGGCGAAGAACCCGAAACGGAGGTGGCTGCCGAGCCGCCTGCGAAGATGACGCCGGCAAGCCGCGGCGACCCCTTGTACGCGACGCGAGCGAGCATCTTTCTCAAACTGAAGGCCGACGGTACGCACGATCGCGAACTTGGCTGGTCAGAATTCGCCGACAAGTATTCACGCGTGATTGCCGGGTTCGCCCGCAACGCGGGCCTGCCCGCGCAGGAGGCGGACGATGTGCTGCAGGACGTGCTGCTTGGCTTCTT
>CAZMPA010000121.1:0-7085 GCA_964567915.1 uncultured Isosphaeraceae bacterium
GCGCCTCGGTCGCATCGAGGAGGTTGTGGGTTCGAGTCCCATCTGCTCCATGCCCGCACGACGTGCGGGCACGCTTCACGCTGATTCAGAGTCATGACAACGTCGACCGCCATCCTGCTCGCCTGCGTGCTGACCGGGCTCGCCTCCGTGCTCGGTGGCTTCGTGCCACTTGTGTGGCGGCCGTCGCACCGGTGGATGCAGGTCCTGCTGAGTCTCATTGCAGGGGTCATGGCGGGCGTTGCGGCCCTGGACCTGTTGCCGCACGCCATTGAAGGCATGCAGGCGGCGGGCGAACATGGCCGCCATCATGGTCACGCCCATGACCACGCGGGCCATGGCGGCGCCTACGCGGCCATGCTCTGGGCGGTCGGTGGATTCCTGGGCATGTACCTGCTGGAACGGTTTGTCTGCTTCCACCACCACGAGCAAGGCAGCGATGGCTGTGGCCACGCCGGGCACGGCCACACGATGTCGTGGGTGGGGGCGATGAGTGGTTTGACGATCCACGCGCTCATCGCGGGGTTCGGTCTGGGCGCAGCCACGATGCTGGAAGGCAGCGAGCAACTGGCGTGGCCAGGGCTGGCACTGCTGGTGGCCATCGCGCTGCACAAGCCGTTTGACGGGCTCGCCATCGTGACACTGATGCATCGGGACGGGCGAACCGCGACGGCCGGCTGGGTGGCCACGATCGGGTACGCCTGTGTTACGCCCATTGGTATCGGCATCGCGTGGATCTTCGGGGGCGGCGCCGAGTTGGAAGCCTGGGCAGCGCCCGCCGTGGCCGTGACTGCGGGCCTGCTGCTCTGTGTGGCCCTCAGTGACATCCTCCCCGAGTTGCAGCACCACACACACGACCGGATGCTGCTGAGCGGAGCGCTTGTGGTTGGCCTGCTGGTGGCGGTGGCTGCTTCTTCCCTCCACTGACGGTTCTGCCATATCCTGCGACCCCTCATGACCAAGGACACCAAGACCAACTGGCGCAAGTCACTGAACTTGCCGAAGACCGCCTTTCCGATGCGGGCGAATCTGGCTCAGAACGAGCCGGCGACCCTGAAGCGGTGGAAGCAGGTGGACGTCTACGCGGCCGTGCAGGAGGCGCGGGCCGAAGGCGAGCCGTTTGCGTTCCACGACGGACCGCCGTTTGCAAACGGCGACATCCACATCGGTCACCTGCTCAACAAGGTGCTCAAGGACATCGTCGTGCGAAGCCACACGATGGCGGGCCGCCGGTGCTCCTTCGTGCCCGGTTGGGACTGCCACGGGCTGCCCATCGAGCACAAGGTGATGTCGGGACTGGTTGACTCGGGCAAGATTGAGAAACTGCGGACGCTCGACGACGACGCCCGCCGCATGGCCATTCGCCGTGAATGCGCGAAGTACGCCACGAAGTACCAGAAGATCCAGTCTGAGCAGTTGGAGCGTCTGCTGACGCTCGCTGACTATGAACACCCGTACCTGACCATGTCGCCCGAGTACGAGCGGGCTGTGCTGGACGTTTTCGCGGATCTGGTCGGTGCGGGGCTTGTGTACCGTCAACTCAAACCCGTGCACTGGTCGATCGCCAACGAAACGGCGTTGGCGGAAGCAGAACTTGAGTACGAGGACCGGGTCGATCCGTCCATCTGGGTGGATTTCACGGCGACCGACGCGGAAGCCGTGGGGCGCGTGTTCGGTGTCGAACTCGACGAGCGGCCTGCCTTCATGATCTGGACGACGACGCCCTGGACGCTCCCCGCGAACATGGCGATTGCCGTTGGCGCGGACCTGCCCTATGTGCTGGTGCGGCTGGATGGCTCACTTACGATCGTGGCCGAGGGGCGGCTTGAGGCGGTTACTTCGGCGGTGGCCGCCGGGTCGCCCGAGGTTCTGGGCCGCGCCGTTGGCGCCGATCTGATGGGCCTGACCTATCGACACGCCTTCTGCGACCGAACCTCGCCGGTCCTTGCGGCCTCCCACGTGACATTGGAGGACGGAACCGGACTTGTGCACACAGCCCCCGGTCACGGCACCGAGGACTACGTCGTCGGGTTGGAGGCGGGCCTGGACATCTACTGTCCGGTACGTGGCGATGGAACGTATGACGACACCGTGCCGGAGTGGCTGCAGGGCATGCTGGTCTGGGATGCCAATGACGTCGTGGTCGATCACCTTCGCTCGCAGGGCAATCTCGTACACGCCGTCGACTACACGCACTCGTATCCGCACGACTGGCGGAGCAAGACTCCCGTCATCTTCAGAAGCACAGAGCAGTGGTTCGTCAATGTGGACGCCGAGGTTCCAAGCGGAGGATCGCTTCGGAGCCGCGCGATGTCTGCGATCGACTCCGACGTGACGTTTGTGCCTGCCTGGGGCCAGAAGCGACTCCGCGGCATGGTGGAATCGCGGCCGGACTGGTGCCTCTCAAGGCAGCGGGCCTGGGGGCTTCCCATCCCCGCCTTCCAAATGCCGGACGGCACGATGGTGCTGACCGAAGCGACCACGCGAGCGGTGGCAGCGGTCTTTGGCAGAGACGGCTCCGATGCTTGGTTCACACAGTCCCCGGAGGCATTGCTCGCCGACTGGGACCCGTCCGACGATCCGGATGCCCCACAGGGCGTGGACGTCTCGACGCTCGCCAAGACGTACGACATTTTCGATGTCTGGATGGAGAGTGGTTCATCGTGGAACGCGGTCATGCGGGCCCGTGGGCTGGGCTATCCGGCGGACCTCTATCTGGAAGGCTCGGATCAACACCGCGGCTGGTTCCAACTCTCGATGTTGCCCGCCATTGGCGCAACCGGTGAGCCGCCGTACAAGACCGTGATCACGCACGGGTTTATGGTCGATCGCGATGGCCGCAAGATGAGTAAGTCGGGGGGCAACGCGCTGACCGTCGCGTCACTGTTGCAGGAGGTCGGGGCCGACGTCTGCCGCTGGTGGGTCAGTTCGCTTGCATTCGAGAATGACGTTCGGGTAGACATGGAGCTCTTCACCCTTGCGGGCGAGTCCTACCGAAAGGTCCGCAACACACTTCGATATCTGCTCAGCAACATCGGTGCTTCGCCGCCGCCGATCGAATCGGTTGAAGTCCCGCCCGCCTCGCTCGATGCGTGGCTGCTGGCAGAGACCGAGGTACTGCGAGCAAGCGTCAGTGAGGCGATGGCGGCCTATGAGTTCCGCAAGGCGCACCTTGCAATCTTCGACTTCTGCAATGACACGTTGTCGTCCATGTACTGCGTGGCCATGAAGGACCGGCTCTACTGCGACCGGGCCGATTCGCCCCGTCGTCTCAGGGCGCAAGCGGTGATGGCACACGTCGCAGCGCAGCTGTGCAAACTGATGGCGCCGATTCTCCCCCACACGGCGGACGAAGCGTGGCGAGCGATGCGTGGCGATGAAGCATGCGTGCATCTGGAGGTCATCGAGCCATCGCCCGGCGTCACGATTGACGGTGGGTGGGCGACTGCGATGGCCGTACGCGACGATGCACTGCGGGCCCTTGAGCAGGCCAAGGCTGCGGGCATCGAAAAGTCGCTTGACGCCGGGTTGGTTCTTCCCGATCCGCACGGAGTCTTGAGCCCGCTGGCCGAAGACCTTCGGGATCTGCTGGAAGTGTCTCGACTTTCGTTTGGGGGGGACGCGGTCGAGGTCGTCGATCTCCGCGGTCAGCCCGCGTGTGAGCGGTCGTGGCGACGCGACGAGACGGTTGCCGAGCGGGAGAATGGCTCGCTGCTTTCAGACCGCGATTGGGACGCGGTGCGTGACGCCGAGACATAGCCGCACACAACTCCGTCCCCCCGCAAGCGAGGGAGCGGAAAGGCGCACCCGCTCAGCTGACCTTGCTTCCCGCCGGCACCGGCTGATCGACCCGCAGCACGCAGACCGACTCCTTGCCTCCGTCGTCGCCAAGGGCCGACGCTGCCATGATCATGCCCTGACTCTCTTCGCCGCGAATCGTGCGAGGCTCGAGATTGGCGACGATGACGACCTGCGTGCCGACGAGCGACTCCGGGTCGTACCAGGCCTTGATGCCCGCGCAGACTTGCCGGCCGTCGGGCGTTCCGTCATCGAGGCGAATCTTCAGCAGCCGGTCCGCGTTGGGGTGCGGCTCGGCCGCTGTGATCGTTGCGACCCGCAGGTCAAGATTGGTGAACTGCTCGAACGAGACGCTCGGCAGCGGTGCAACTGTGTCGGCCATGGCTCGCCTCCGCCCTGGGGTCTATTCCGCGGATGCCGTCGCGGACGCATCCGCCGGCTCCTCGGTGTCCTGATCCTGACCGCTTCGCTTGAAGTTGTTCCGCTCGCGAAGGGCGTCAGTTGTGAACGACTTCGCGAGCTTGTCCGCGTTGTCTCCACCGAGTTCATTGGCGATCACGCGGCCCTGCAGGACGCCCTGGTCGAGGAAACGCTCGTAGTTCTCTTCCTGAAGGGGCGTGCGGCCATCAAGCCTTGCGACCATGACGGCCATATTGGTGTCGGAGGGCAGAATCAGAATCCGCTCCTGGACGGGAACATCCTGCAGCGGCCCAGTGCCCAGTTCGATGGAGCGGTCAACGAGCGCGTCGATGATGCCCTGATCGGCGCCGAGCCCGGGAATGGTGGCGGGCCGCGGGATGCTTGGGTGCAGGTACCGCTGGAATGATCGCGGACCCTGTACGGACTGGCCGGACGTCTCTGCGAACGTGTCCAGGCCTTCGGCTGCCGCTCGGGCCTGCATGGCTCCGAGCTCGCCCTGCATGGCCTCCCATTGGGCCAGTCGCTGCAGGTCCTGAGTCATCTCAGCACGCACCTCGTCCACGCTGCCTGGTGGGCGGGCCGCATCGGTGTCGATGATTCTGAACACCCAGATGTTGTTCTGCCGGTCCTCGAGGACGGGACCCGCCAGCCCGGACTGCACCGGGACTTCGCCCATGCCGCCAAGTTCTTTCGCGGCGCCGACGAGGTCGGCAAGCGATCGCTGGGAACTTCCCGATGCGGCGCGTCCGTAGCGGTCGGTGCCAGCCCGGCCGATGCGGGGCAGGCTGCCAATGGCCTTCATGTCCAGCAGTTCAGCTGTTGCCTCGGGTTGCGGCAGGGCGGTGTCGCCATCGAGGGGCAGGTCAAACCGCTCGGCGAGCGTCGTCCGCAGGTCTGCCAGATCGACCCGCTTGGCATCCCAGTCGTCGGGGAGCACGATGAAGTTGTCGACCGACTCAAAGCCACGCCGCGGCGTGCGGAGTGCGTCGCCCGCGGCGCGGGCGATGGCCGGGCGGAGGTCTTCGAGCCGCTGCTCCACGTAGGCGTCTGTGACGTCGCCTGGGACTGCTGCCCCGGGCTCGATGGCTTCGAAGCGGCTCTCGTGCTGACGCCAGTACTTGCGGACGGGCAGATCGTCGCCAGCGATTTCGGCGCGAATGGCAGCCTCGACCGTTGCGTTGGGAATCTCCATCCACTCGATGGCCGCGCGGTCGGGAAGTCGATAGCCAAAGCCGTGGTCGCCCTCGCCGGGGTTCACGTCGGCCCACGCGTCGAAGTGCGCTTGCATCGCTTCCGGGGTGGGCGCCGTGTCAACCGGTTCGGCCGGCACCACGACGTAGCGTGTGTCAACGCCGTCGATCATGCGTCGGGCTTCGTGGCGGAGCCGTCGGTCCGACAGCCGGCCGGAGGACGTCACCATGGTGAGGTAGCGTCGGATACCCGAGTAGTTGATGAGTGTCTGCCGGATGGCGGCGGGGGGGAAGCCCGTCTGCTGGCTCAGCGTCAGGAGCGTGTCGGGGTTGATGCCGGCTGACGCGTCTCCGCCGATCAGGCCGGCCTCGCCCGCCTCGTGGACCAGCAGGAAATAGCGGTCGAGGTCGTTGCCGATCGTGCCGACGATGGGCAGCGGGGGGAGCCCCGACTCGAGCCGCTGCAGAATCTGCACCTGCTGCTGGATGAGACTCCAGTCCTCTCGCGTGACGGGCTCGCCATCCTCTCCCATCGTGGCGACCTGTGACCCTTGCCCGCCGAACTGCGCCATGAGGTCGGGCAGTTGCGGCATGAGGAAGACGATCATCAGCCCGACGCCGAACACGGCGAGCAGGATTCGGTTGTACTTGCGGAGCAGGCGATTCATGCGGTGGTCTCTTGCTCAGGCGCCCGATTGGCCGGGCGCAGGACGTGGCCCGCCGACCCGGTCGATGCCGTTCAGCGCGGCGGTCGGCGACCGGCGGGACCAACTGGAATCAGCGATAGAACTCGACGATCAGGTTCGTGTTGACGTCGAACGGGATGCGATCCGGGGTGGCGACACCATTGATCGTCGCCGTCAGGTCTCCGGGGTTGACGGAAATCCACTCGGGCACCAGGTGGCCAGCGAGCGATTCCATGTTTTCCCGAACGACCTTGTGGATGCCGTCCTTGAACGTGATGACGTCACCGGGCTTGATGGCGATGCTCGGGCGGTCGGCCTTCTTGCCGTTCACCCGAACGTGACCGTGCACGACGATCTGCCTGGCGGCCCAGATGGTGCGGACAAACCCGCAGCGGCGGACGATGTTGTCCAGCCGCGACTCGAGGAGTTGCAGCAGCACATCACCGGTGTTGCCCTTGCGGCGGCTGGCTTCGACGACGTAGCGTCGGAACTGCTTCTCAAGGAGGCTGTAGTGGTAGCGGAGCTTCTGCTTTTCGGTCAGGCGAATGCCGTAGTCCTTGGGACGCCGGTTGCGATAGCCGTGCATGCCAGGCGCGTTGAGCTGGCGGCGAGCGGTGTGCTTCGGGATGTCCGCAATGGGCACTCCGACGCGGCGGGACAGTTTGACCTTCGGACCGATGTAACGAGCCATGAGCAGGGAATCTCCGGGCCACCCGGCACGGGCCGGGGGGCGGGTTGAATCAAGTCGCGTAGTGGACCACGAATCGCCCTTGACGTCAAGGGCAGCCGGACCCCCAAACCCGCCAAGGGACCCCGTGAGGGCGGTTCCGGAGGGCCCCGCGTGAGCGTGGGGGGTGGAGGCAGCGATCGGGGGCGATGGGGCCAACGGTGCACACCCATCAAAGTGCCCTGATGGCCTCATGTGGCCAACACAGCATTTGATTGACCTCCCCGCCGGTCCTGCTACGCTCGGGCATCACGGGGTGCCGGCCTG
>CAZMPA010000122.1:0-2084 GCA_964567915.1 uncultured Isosphaeraceae bacterium
TCATCGGCCCGGCACTCCACGCCGAGCACCCCCAACCATGACTGTCCCGACTTCACCCGAGCCCTTGAACGCCCCCGACGACGACGACATTCCGGCGCTGGCCGATTCGGACGCGCCGGCGCCGCGGCCCCGGAAGCCCGACCCGGGTGCCACCGACGGCCTGATGGCGGCCAGTCCAACCTCCGCATCGCAAGTAGGCTCTTCCACAGGCGGCTTCGACACCGTGCTGGGCAAACGCGTCGTCGCCATTGGCCTGGTGACCGAGGACGAGTTGGAGCAGTGCCGCGCCGAACTCGACGGCGAAGACGACGACAGCGACCAGACGCTCTCGGACCTGCTCATCAAGCACGAGTTCCTGACGGACCGCCAGCTTGAGCGGCTCCGCAAGGAGTTCGAGGCCAGCAAGTCCAGCCAGAAAATCCCTGGCTACCGCATCATCAAGAAACTCGGCGCGGGCGCCATGGCAACGGTCATGCTCGCAGAGCAGATCAGCCTGCACAGGCTGGTCGCCATCAAGGTGCTGCCTCGCAAGTTTTCGGAGGATGTGAACTTTATCCAGCGGTTCCACAAGGAAGGCCGCGCCGCCGCAAAGCTCAATCACCCGAACATCGTGCAGGCCTACGACGTCGGCCAGGCAGGAGACCACCACTTCTTCGTCATGGAGTATGTCGAAGGTGACACGGTGTACGAACTCATTCAGCAGAAGAAGCGAATCCCGGAAGACGAGGCAATCGGCATTCTGATCCAGGCGGCCAAGGCCCTGCATCACGCCCACGGCAAGGGCTTTGTGCACCGCGACATCAAACCCAAGAACCTCATGCTCACCAAGAATGGTCAAGTCAAGGTGGCCGACCTTGGGCTCGCGCGGAATCTGGACGACGCCGAGGCCGCCGAAGCCGAGAAGGGCCGCGCCTATGGCACGCCTTTCTACATCAGCCCCGAGCAGATTGGCGGCGAACTGAGCATCGGGCCGCCTGGTGACATTTACGGTCTGGGCGCTACGGCCTATCACATGGTGACCGGGCACGTCCCCTTCTCGGGCAAGAACCCAAGCGATGTGATGCGGCAACACCTCAAGACGGAGTTGAAGCCACCGGACCAGATGAATCCGACGCTGAGCGCCGGCTTCTGCCAGGTCATCGAAATGATGCTCGCAAAGGACCACGCGGAGCGGTACCGCACCGCGGCGGATCTCGTGCAGGATCTGGAGAGTCTCACCCGCGGCGAAGAACCCACCTTCGCCAAGCCCAAAGTCGATCTCGCCACGCTGGCCGTTCAAGTCGGCGAGCCTGTGGAGCCGGTCGAACTTCGGAGCAAGCCCAAATCGGCGGGTGGGGTCTCGCCGGTGCTCGTCGCGAGCATTGTGCTCAACCTCGCGCTGCTGATCTTTCTGGTGATTGCAGCGCTCGCCTGAACGCGATCAGGGCTCAATCTCGACCACCATCTCCACCTCTACCGTCACCCCCAGTGGCAGCGACACCGATCCGACCGCCGCGCGGGCGTGCCGACCGGCCTCTCCAAACACGTCCACAAGAAGCGTGCTCGCCCCGTTTGCAACGGCGGGCTGGTCGGTGAACCCGGGCTCGGACGCCACGAATACTCCCACGCGAACGACCCCGACAACCCGGTCGAGGCTGCCGAGCGCCCCCTTGAGCGCCGCCAGGCCGTTGATGGCGCACAATCTCGCTGCTTCTGCCGCTGTTTCCGGGCTCACGCAGGATGGAACGGCTCCCACGGCCTGCAAATCACCATCCTGAATCGGAATCTGGCCGCTCACAAAGGCCAGACCGCCACACAGGCGAACTGGCACGTAGGCGGCCACCGGCAAGGGCGGATCGGGCAAACTGATGCCAAGATCAGCCAATCGGGTCTCAATTCGGGTCATGCGGGAGCTCCTTGAGATTCACAGGCAGTCCTGTACTTGACGCTGGCCCAAGAGCCGGTACTCTGAAGGGGTCGGGTTCACCGACGGACCGGGCGCGTCGTCGTCCATATATATCAGGCCCTTCCCGTTCTCATTCCGCCGATCCGGCGATGGCGGGCGCCCGCCCGCCCCCGGAGGGCACACAATGGGCACCCCCGGC
>CAZMPA010000122.1:2094-6983 GCA_964567915.1 uncultured Isosphaeraceae bacterium
GCTCATTTATATCCCCCGCCTTGCCCGTTAACTTCCCGCCTCGGCGGGTTGGGGGGGGTCCCCCCCCCCGCGTCAGGCAACTCATTCGGCACCCCGGTCGACAACCCAGCAATGCCTGCCCGCTGGGCGGCGTGCGGTCTTTTTTGGGGCTTCGGATGCTGCATTGCGTTTCGAGGCTGCCAGAGGCCGTTGCCGGGCGTCCTCACTGAACATTCAGTGAGGAGGCGAAACCGGGATCGATTTCACATCGAATCTCTACCAGAGCACGGGCCACCCGTTCGTAGCACCATGGCCACAATCCGGCCATGACTGGCTTGTCCGTTCTACTTCGTTCATTCCTTTATTCAGCGTTCCGTGTTCACATTCTTGAGGAGACCATTGGTCATGAACACCACCCAAACCCCCCGCCGTGGCTTCACGATCGTCGAACTGATGATCGTCGTTGCCATCATCGGCCTGCTGATGGCGTTGCTGCTGCCCGCCGTCTCGTCGGCCCTCCGAAATGCCCATGCCGTCCAGGACAAGGTCGTGCTGAAGGGTCTCGGAGACGCCATGATGACCTCGTCCGAGGACTACGACACCCGGTTCATCCGTCCGAGCCTCGTGGCCCGTTGCCACGTCGTCAAGCGCGGCAAAGATCACGGCTATGTGCCCGGCCAAGGCCTCGAAGGCAAGCCGTGGGATTCGACCGAAAACCTCTACTCCGTCATGATCATGAAGGAGTACATCGGCCCCGAGAACTGTGGCAGCCCCGTCGACTCCAACCCGCACGCGGGCGTCAAGGGTCAAGTTGAAGAGGCCAGCGGCGACGTCCTGCCCTATGACTTCACCGCCTGGGACCCCGGCAGCGACGCCAACGTCGTCCAGAACTCGCCCGAGGGCTACATGGACACCACGTTCTCATGCGAACTCAACGACGAGAACCCGGATCACGGCTCCTACGCCAACCAGTTGCTCGCCGGCAATCGCTACCGCCTGTGGGAGGACAATCCCTCCTCTGAGGAGCACGCGCTGCTGTCCACGCGGACGGTCACCGATTCCGGCGACTCCGCCGCATGGCCATCAGAGTTGACCGACGGTATCACCAACACCAGTGAGGACGGCTACAAGTTCTCCCCGGTCCTCGAGCAACTCGGCGCCACCAATCAGTGGCAGGGCCACGTCTACACGAGCCAGGGAACGGTCGAGATGAAGGAAAGTCATCTTGAGTACAAGTTCCACGCTTCGGGCATCGAGGACGGCGGCAGCTATGCCAAGGCTGTCCCGGACAACATGTTCGAGTGCGAGTTCACCAACAGTTGGAGTCCCGACGGCCTCGAGGGCATGACCTCGGGCTTCGGAAACGCCGACAACTTCCTTTGCTTCACCAACAATGGCAACGTGTCCGGGTCGTACTCGACCAACGACAAGTTCTGCCTCGGTGACGGCAACGCTTCGGGCTGCCCGCACAGCACCCCGATCAGTTGGAAGTACCTCAATGACTCCGTGTTCCTGAAGGCCCACCTGACCTTCGACTACACCGACGAGTGAGTCACCCGTGCGTTCCACGCACCGTCGCCCCGACAGGGGCGGCGGTGTCTTTTCGGACCTCCCACGCTCCTCATCCCTTCGTCCCCTTCTCCCCGGACAACCCAGATGCGCACGCGAGCCCATGCCTTCACTCTGGTGGAACTCCTCGTGGTCATTGCGATCATGGGAATCCTCATGTCAATCATCGTCCCCGCCGTCGCAGGCGCTCAAAAGAGTGCACGCGAGGCGCAAGAGCGTAAGCAGCTCAGCGACGTCAACATGAGTTGGAAGACGTGGGCGTCGTCCCATCGCGGGGCCTACCCGATTCCCGGCCTGGTACGCAGGCAGATGATGGATCTCGATGGCGACGGCAGTGGAGACGAGTTCGTGGCGGGCAGCGGTCGAGAAGACGCCCGCTGGAACACGCACAACGCCATGCTTTCGCTGTGCATCATGGAGAACCTGCTGACCCCCGATCAGCTGCTCTCCCCGAACGAGTACAGCGACCTCGTCTACGCGCACGAAGCGTACAAGTACGGCATGCTCGGCCAGATCGACACCGATGGCGCCACCATGAAGTGGGATCCGGGTTTCTCCAACGACCTCACGGGCGACACGGTTGGCTACAGCCACAACTCCTACGCCATCATGCCGCTCGCAGGCGAGCGACGCCGCGACCAGTGGGACCGGACCGGCAACTCATCATTTGCAGTCCTCGGCACCAGAGGCCCCATGAACGGATGCGCGACCAGGCTCAACCCCGAAGCAGTCGACTGTGAGAGCAACGCGTCTGTCGAAACCTCAAACACTGCGTACCTCATGGGCAAGCCCGGCGCGTGGCGAGGCATCATCGTCTTCGCAGACGGGCACAACGACCTTGCCGACGGCTTCTACCCGGCCGGATCGACGTGGACAAGTGTGGACGATCAGAGCGGGCAGACCATGGAGTTGCCAGACAACGTCTTCCGGGCCGATGCGGAGGCAACGGGGGACTGGCTCAGCGGTAGCCCGGAACTGCTCGGCGCTGACATCCTGCTGACCCACACGCACTCGGACGGAGACCCGTCCAACGCGAGTTGGATGCCTCAGTCCGAGATCAACCCCTACGACGTCGAGTTCGAGTTGATTCACGACTGAAGGTGTCGTCGCCCCGCACTCTGGCGGGACCACCAACCTGCTGGATCCTTCGCGATGAGCGGCCGCACGCCTGATAGGCTTGCCCGGTCATGATGCTCACGCTTGCAACCATCCTGCTGGCGATTGTCCAGACGCCGACGTCCGCCATACCGGCCTACCGAAAGGCTGCCACCGTTGCGGTCATTCCGATTCGCGGCCCCATCGACGCAGTGACCGTTGCGTCGGTGCGGCAGCGGCTTGCCGCCGCAGAAGCCGCCGGCGCGGACGCCGTCGTCCTCGAACTCGACACACCTGGCGGCGAGCTCGGGGCCACGCTTGAGCTGACCAACCTCATCCGCACGCAGGCGCCGGTCAATACGGTGGCCTGGGTCAACCCGTTTGCATTTTCCGCAGGCACGATCATCGCGCTCAGCGCTCGAGAGATCGTGACCGCTCCGGACGCCATGTTTGGCGATGCCGCGCCGATCACTTCGCTCGGCCCCCTGCCAGCGACGGAGCGTGCCAAGGTCGAGTCGCCCCTGCTGGCAGAGGTGGTCGATGAAGCGAGGCGGCACCACTACGACGAACGGCTCGTGCAGGCCTTCGTCAGCGTCGGCGTCGAACTCTGGCTGCTGCAGGACCGCGAGACCGGCGAAGCGGTCTTTGTCGACCGACCCGAATTCGAGCGGATGTATGGCTCGCCGCCCCCTGAGTCGCTCACGCCCATCACGCCACCCGATGACGGCAAACCGCTGCAGATCAGCCCGCTCCTTACGATGCTGACCGGCGGCGATCAACCCGACGTGTCGCCCGAAGACATCGCATCCAGGCCGCTGCTGCCACCAACCCGAACTCCGCTGCATGCGGAAGACGCCACGCGATTCGAACTCGTGGGCCAGGTCGTCTCCAGCGACCGCCTGCTCACGCTGAAGCCGCATCAGGCCGAGGCGTACGGTCTCTCCGTCGGCACACTCGCTGACGACCAGGATGTCAGGAAGTTCTTCGGCGCAGACCATGTACTGCGATTGGAACCACGCTGGTCCGAGTCGCTCGTTCAGGTCATGGTGTCATGGCCTGTTCGCGTCGCGTTCATCGCCGTCTTTGTCGTGTGCGTGCTGGTTGAGTTGACGCTGCCGGGCACGGGCTGGTTCGGCATCGGCGCCATCATCTCGTTAGCCGTACTTGTGGGCGCTCCGATGCTCATCGGCATGGCATCGTGGTGGGATCTCGCTGCCATTCTGATCGGTTTGGCGCTCATTGCGGTGGAACTGCTTCTCATCCCCGGAACATTGGTAGCCGGCATGTGCGGCGCCGTGCTGCTGCTCGTAGGTCTGGTTGGCAGCGCCGTCTCTGGCGATCTCACGTCCACACCCGGTCAGGAGCAACTTGCTCGCGGAGGCGTGATCGTGCTCGCCGGCGTGCTCCTGGGGTGGCTGCTCGCATGGCTCGTGCTTCGCAAGTTGGACACCTCGACCGCGGGTAGAACGCTGGTCCTCCGCGAAGAAGTCGGGCCAACCGCAGGAACCCGCGAGGCGGCGAGCCGCGTCGGCCGGATTGGCACTGCACGCACTCCACTGCGGCCGTCTGGCCGCATTGAGCTCGATGGCGAAACCATCGATGCGGTATGCTCGGGCCGGTGGATCGAGGCCGGCACACCCGTCAGGGTCTGCCGCGACGGCCTCGTCGTCAGTGTGGAGCCCTGCACGTGATCATGCTGCTGTCTCAAACCTCGACCGACCCGGGCAATACGTTGCTGTGGGGCTTTGTCCTGATCGGCGCGACCATCTTTCTGATCGCGCTTGAGCTGGTCGTCCCCAGCGGCGGCGTGCTCGCAATCGCTGCAGCCGCTGCGCTCATCGGCGCCGTGGCAGCGTTCTTTATGCACGACTCCACTACGGGCATGGTCGCACTGGCGGTCATCGCGGTGGTCGGCCCGCTCGCAGCCTGGCTCGGCTGGAAGTGGTGGTCAGGCACCGTCATGGCCGAACGGCTTGTGCTGCAGACCGACGACGACACCTCCGACTCGGCCCGCGCGGCACTGCTCGGCCGTAACGGCGTCGCCGAGACGGACCTTCGGCCAATCGGCACCGTCCGAATCGATGACGATCGGCACGACGCCCTGTCCGATCTCGGCATGATCGAGGCAGGCGCCCCAATCACCGTAGTAAAGGTTCTCGACAATCAACTCAAGGTCCGCCACGCCGCGGTGGGCACCCCGGAGGAGCACGCATGATCAAGACACTTGCCATGAATCCCATCTGGAT
>CAZMPA010000123.1:0-6925 GCA_964567915.1 uncultured Isosphaeraceae bacterium
TCCAGCGCGGACACATCACGTTGCGCACAGCCCGTTGGCATTACGCTTCCGCCAGACACCAATTGGACCATCACGTGTGACGCGAAAGTCGATGCTGGTGTTGTGGCCTCTCTGTACGTTGAATCGGCAAGCGGATTCAGCAGTTCTGTGCCAATTGCGAACACAGAGTGGTCCACCATTGCACTGCCCGTGGAGACATCGAGCCAGTGGGTCGAAGCGCCAACCCTGAAGCTGGAGAACTGGAAGAACCAGCCGGGCAGTGCCTGGTTTCGCAATGTCTCCTGGGCGGCAACGGGCACCGAGTGGTCGCCCACAACTGCCGTCGATCCAGTACCCCAGACAGCAGCGCTGGTTGAAACGTTTGACAATGGCCTGGACAGCAATCGTTGGTTGCTCTCAAACAAGGCATGGGGCGGTGACAACGGTGGTGTAACGCCGCAGAACATCTCCATCGTCGAAGACACCGACAACGGCGTGTCCATTCAAGCCCTTCGTCTTGAGGCGCACGGCGACCTCTATGACGGAGATGTGATTGCCAACGGCCGCAGTACCCGCGTCGGCGCCGCTATAGCCACACGCGAGTACTTTGCTTCCGGGCGATACACGGTTCGAGCCAGGGTTGCACCGACGTTGGGCGCCGTCACGGCCTTCTGGCCATTCCACTACATCGATCATCACACTGCCGAGGCGGAGTATTGGCACGAGCCAAACCCACGTCGAAACACCGAGATTGACTGGGAGTTTCCCACCGACTTGACCGGCAGTGGCGAAGCTGAGGCGGCCGCGTATGGGCTCGACCCTGCCCAGATTGCGTTCACCAATGCTCGCACGAATGCCTGGGGTGGCCAGTTTGGGGGCGAGGGCGGCGAGCACAAGGGGCGGATTGTGCTTCGTGACTCCAGCAATCAGGTCATTGACCTCACCGATGAGTACGCGGCTGGACAGTATCACGACTACACCATTGAGTGGCACAGCGGATCACTGATCGACGGTGACGGCGGCGATGCCCGCGATGAAGTCGGATGCGTGCGGTGGTACTTCGATGACGTGCTCGTGGATGAGTTGCTCGACGAAGAGTATGGCCAGGGCAACGTCCCCTTCAGAGGGGCGAGGTTCTGGCTGGGAATCTGGTTTGCCGCCTCCGGGTACGGTGATGAGGTCGGCTGGGGTGGCTCCCCCGAATTTGACACGACGGCGACGTACATCGCGTCCGTCACCATCGAACCATTCAACGAGTCCCGCGATTCATGGGTCCGCGAAACAGTTCCCAACCTCGCATGGGGAACGCCAGCCGACTATCCGGCGGAGCCATGCAGCATGGACCTCAATGGCGACGCAGATATCAATGCGATTGACTTGTTGCTCCTGCTTGAGAACTGGCCCACGCATCAGATTGACGGGTTGCTGCAACTGCTTCAATCATGGGGACCATGTTGAGCGGCCCGCACAAGCCGCATGAGCGCACTCACGCCGCCAGACGTAGCCTGATCCTAATCTCGCAGTCGGCGTGGTCATCCTGGCGGACATGCCAGATTGCGTCAGAGTCTTCTCGTTCGACCGAGTCTTCTTGACGCCAGTTTCGGCCAATCCGGGACACGCAGCAAGGGCGGCCCCGCCCGCCCCGCCGGCAGGGTGGAACCCACCGCAATCTGGCGCTCGTCATGACACGTGCTGAGTCATCTGCTACATAAGCCCCCACTGAACATTGATCTAGAATCCCCGCGTGAGCACACCGGCCATACCCGTTCAAAGCGCTCCCCGAGCCATGCTCGCGGACATCAAGATCGCGCACAGCGTCTTTGCCTTGCCGTTTGCGCTGCTTGGCGGCGCCATGGCGGCGTGGCCTCCGCAGGCAATCGACGTGGAGTCCGTGCCAACGTCGCAGCTTCTCTGGATCGCGGTGCTGCTCGTTGCCGCCATGGTCGCGGCCCGCACTGCCGCGATGCTGTCGAACCGGCTGCTGGATCGACGCATCGACGCGAGGAACCCACGCACGGCCACGCGTCCGCTTGCAGCAGGAACATCCACGGCATCGGCCTATGCCATTGGGCTCGCGGCGTCGTCGGTCGCCTTCGTGGCGATCGCCTCAGGCTTCTGGTGGGGCTTTGGCAACCCGTGGCCCGTCATGCTGGCCGTGCCGGTGCTGGTGTGGATCTGCTCGTATGGACTCTTCAAACGCTTCACGGCGTTCTGCCACATCTGGCTCGGCGCATCGCTGGCGATCAGCGTCCCCGCCGCGGCGATCGCGGTCGATCCAGCGGCGGTGCTGGCCATGCCGAGCGTGTGGTTGCTCGCCGGCATGGTGCTCTGCTGGGTTGCGGGCTTTGATGTGATCTATGCGCTGCAGGACGTGGAGGTGGACCGGGCGGAGGGGCTGCACTCGATGCCGTCTACACTGGGCGCGCGAGGGGCCGTGCTGGTGAGCAGATCGCTGCACCTGCTGTCGGCGCTGCTCCTTGCGGCCGTCTGGTGGATCGACCCGCGGTTCGGCGCGATCTTCGCCGCCGGCATCGTCGCCGTGGTGGGGCTCCTCCTCGTCGAACACGCCACACTTGAGCGGTGGGGCACCTCCCGCATGGCGTTGACCTTCTTCACGCTCAATGGCGTGGTCTCGTGCGTGCTCGGGGCCGTCGGCATCACGGATCTGCTCATCCAAGGGCCCTGATGGCGTGGAAATGCACGCTCACGCCAATGATGACTTGCGTTGGCGGAGCGGCGGAGTAGGCTGGAGGGCTCCCGCGTGGTGGGGGTAAACGCCATGCTCAGCGCGATGACAATCAGAATAGGCTCGGCTGCGGTTGCGGCCGCGTTGTCGGCGCCGGTGATGGCGGACGGCGTCGAGGACGTCATGCACGTCATCGTTATGGCCGGTCAGTCGAACATGGTCGGCGGGGCATCGCTTGAGAATGTTGATCCCACGCTTGAGGCGTGGGTGCAGGAGTTGCCGGACGTTCCCTTTCGGCAGTGGCTCAACGGCAGCGAGCACGGCGAGGATGAGTGGGCCGCCCACCTCAAGCCCAGAGGTACGCACTTTGGTCCCGAGATGAGTTTCACCCACCGTCTCACAGAAGCCCGCCCGGGGCACCACATCGCCGTCATCAAGATGGCGCAGAACGGCACCAATCTTGGGTGCGCCTGGCACCCTGACGGCTGCGGGTATCACCTCTACCAGATGCTCAAGAACATCACGCTCTACTGGATTGAGGATCAGGAGTCCGAAGGCATCGAGTGCAGGCTTGCCGGCTTCGTGTGGATGCAGGGCGAGGCCGACTCCCGAGCGGGCTGGTCGTCCGAGGCCTACTACGAGAATCTCCGAGATCTGGTCGAGACGCTGCGGATCGACCTGCACCGACCGGAGCTGCCGTTCGTCGCGATGCGTGTCCACCCGCGGGCCGTCGGATACGAGTTCAATCCAGACGTTCGCGCTGGCATGCGAGCGCTTGCCATCGAAGATCCCTGGGTGGACAGCGTCGGCGTAAGCGACCTGCTGCTGCGGGACGATGACATTCACCTCTCCGCCGACAGCATGGTGTTGTCGGGCATTCGCGCGGCAGACGCGTTTCTGGCGCTTGGGGCGATCGACTCGGTCGAGGAGGCGCCGGACTGCTGGGGCGACCTCAACAGCGACGAAGAACTCGGCATAGCCGACATCCTCGAACTCCTCTCGGCGTGGGGCCCGTGCGGACCATGAGGTGGCGTTGGGCCATTCTGTTCGCGTCGCTGCTGCAGGCCACCGCCCGCGGCGACGCAATCGACCTCGTACTGCTTGCGGGCGACGGCAACGTCGCGCCGATCGGGCAGACGTTTGCTGTGTTCCCCCAGCATATGGAATCGATCATGCCCCAGTCGACCGTTCTGCTTCGAGGTGCGGTGGACGGTGTGGATGACATTCCGGAGTGGGTGGAGGCTGCGGCGCAGGGCGTCGACTTCGGTCTCGAAATGAGTCTGGCCAGCACGTTGGCCGAACACCACCCCGATCGGACCTTCGGCATCATGCGATATGCCCAGCGCAACGCAACCATGGTCTGTGACTGGCAACCGGGCTCGTGCGGCCTTGGTTCGATGCAGGGCATGCTGGACCGCGCCGCGGTCTGGACCGAGGAACTTGAGCTGGCTGGTCACGATGCCCACGTCGTTGGCGTCGTGTTTGTGCACGGTCAATCCGACTCGCTCAGCCAGGCGGATGCAGAGGCGTACGGGTCGAACGCCGCCGCCATGGCCGCGGCGGTTCGGGCGGCGTTCGGTGACCCTGACCTGCCGTTCATCGTGGCGATCCCGCCCATGAGCGGCGACTGGGCAGCCACCGTCGCGATCGGTGTCGACACGCTGGCGAAGCAGGATGCCGCCATGGCATCGGTGAGCCTTGCGGCCGCGGAGTCGGAGGACACGCTGCTGAAGGAGGCCGGGCTGGTCGGCGGCGGCATCGCGCTGGCCAATGCATTGCTGGGCCGGGATCCGCTCGACCTTGCCGTGCACTCTGTGAACTGCCCGGAGGACCTGCTGGCCAACGGTGTCGTGGACGTGGGGGACCTTCTGTATCTGATGAGCAGTTGGGGGCCGTGCGGACTGTGCCGGTACGACTTCAATGCCGACGGCCTGATTGATGTGGACGACCTGCTGATCGTCATCAGCGCCTGGGGAACGCCGGACGCAGATGTGACCGGTGATGGGTTGACCGACGTCAACGACATGCTTGCCGTCATTGGCGCCTGGGGCCCCTGCGAGGGCTGATCACCCCACGCGGGGCTGCGCGACGAGCAGTGAGGCCCCCTCACCCAACTCGACCGACGCCTTGTCCATCGCCGCTGGAAGCAGCGCCGTGCTGCCCACCTGCAGGCGGGCCGCGCCGCCGGGACCAGTCGCGTGCGCTGTACCACCGAGACACATCAGCACCATCGGCGCGTCGCCAAGTTCAGACCGCCAGTTGGTCGCTTCCACGGCATCGACGCGACGCATCACGAACCACGGCGTGTCGGCAAGCAGTGTCTCGGCCAGGCCATCAGTTCCGGGGGCGGGCTGCACTTCGTCGGGGGGCGGCGACGCGAAGTCGATGCACGCGAGCGACTCTTCGACGTGCATCGTCCGGCCGCTGCGGCCCCAGTCCCACAGGCGGAAGGTCGTGTCGCTGGTTGTCTGTACCTCGGCGACCAGAACGCCCGTCCCGAGCGCGTGACACGTCCCACTTGGAAGCGTGTGGCAACTGCCAACCCGCGCGTCCCGCCAGAGAAGCTGGTCGGTCAGTGTGCCGGCTTCGAGCGCGGCCTGCATGGTCTCTGCAGTGGCGCCCGGCGAGACGCCAGCCCAGATTCGGCTGCCCGGCTCGGCATCCATGACGACCCAGGCTTCGCTCTTGAGGTACGCGTCGGGGTGGGAGGCTGCCCATGCTTCATCCGGGTGCACCTGTACGGAGAGGTTGTTGCAGGCATCCAGATACTTGATGAGCAGCGGGAAGCGATCTTCGCCGCTGAGTGGCGCTGCCCCCATCAGTTCAGACTGGTGCTCCTCGACGAGCGACCGGAGCGTGACGCCCTCGAGCGGTCCCGCGGCGACGCCGCTTGTTGGTCCGTCCCCGGGCAAGTCGGCAATCTCCCAGGACTCGCCGACGGACTCCCCATCCGGAAGCGACTTCCCAAGGGCCTCCAATCGCCGCCCACCCCAGACCTTGGGGACCAGGATGGGATCAAACTGCAGTGGCGCGTCGAGCATGGCACATCCTTGCGTCGAGGTCGAAAATGCGTAGCATAGAGGCGTGATACGGCTGTGCTCAATTCTGGCGGCCTCAGTGCTGGCGACGGAAGTGCTCGCCGGCGTCGTGCTTCGTATGCCGCCCGCACCAGTGCGGCAGGTGGCGTCGGCCGCAAGCGTTGTGACACCACTGCAGCGGTTTGCTGTCGGGGAACCGGCGAAGGATCGCGCGGGCAACGTCATTTTGCAGCAGGTGACCGACTCCCCACAGATTGGCAATTCCGACTGGGGTGGCTACGGCGGTTACGGCTGGGGGGGCTATGGCTACGGCGGCTATGGCTGGGGGGGCTATGGCGGATGGGGCTATGGGCCTGTGCTCTTTGTTGAGTGCTGCAGTCCGTGCCGTCCGGTACGCCCGATTTGCGGGACGCGGCCAACGGGCATGGTCTTCGGTTCGGGTCTGATGGGCGCTTGGTGACCGACTTCAGATCCGCATGCCAGTGCACCGAACCTCGAAGATCACCTTGCCGTCCTTGAGCCCTTGCGCTTCACAGGCAAACCGCCGCCGCTGAAACTTCTTCTCTACGGCGAGCAGCACAAGTGTGTCGCCGGGCTCGGCGCTTCCGCGGAACACGCCGTTCTCGACGCGGGTGAACCCAAGGAAACCCTCGAAGTCCAGATTGTCCGCCTCCAGCCGGTACTTGTAGAGCACGCTGCTGAGCTGCGCGGCCGCTTCGATCATCATGACGCCCGGAAGCAATGGCCGGCCCGGAATGTGACCGGGAACCCAGAACTCGTCGTCTCTCAGCGTCTTGACACCGATGGCGTGTTTGGCCGGTGGGTCAATCCAGACAACGCGGTCCAACTGACGCATGTCTCCCGCCTGAGGGAGCAACTCGTCCAAACGGTCCGGTGGGACGTGGACGTTGGACAGGTCGTGCCCTGCGATGTCGAAGAGGGGGGCGGCCATCGGAGGCGACACGATACAGGTATCGAAAGCAGGCCGTCGCCCCCGACTCCGGATGCCCCCCCCGGATGCCCACGCCCCCGGACGTCGATCCCCAACGTCACACAACCACCGGCGCCCGAGTCGCCTCGGGGGCCGGTGGTTGCCTGAAGGTCGAGCTGCTGGCGGCGGTCAGTCGCCGTCACGCATTGACAGGACTTCCTTGCGGACGTCCTGCGCCGCGTTCTTGATGTCTTGCATGGCCTTTCGGACCCGCGTTCCAGCGGCCTTGTT
>CAZMPA010000124.1:0-473 GCA_964567915.1 uncultured Isosphaeraceae bacterium
ATGTGGGATGGGTGGCGTACATGAATACCTCCTGACGCCTCAAGGCACTCGCGGGACGAACGGGCGGCGCTGTCTGCACAAGCAGCAACGACCACCTGATCGTGGAGGCCGTACGCAAGACTGGAAAACGCGTCTTCTTTGTTCCGGACGAGCATCTCGCTCACAACGCCGCCGACCGACTGGCTGGCGTCTCGGTTGCGGTCCTGCCTCTGCCGCACACCATCCCAGCGGACGCTGATCTTGGCGGGCTGGTCGATCTGGACGTACTCGACGGGGCCGACATCATCGCGTGGGGCGGATACTGCGGCGTGCACACCGTGTTTCAGCCACGCCATGTGCAGTGGTGGCGAGATGAGGGCTGGGAGGTACATGTCCACCCCGAGTGCCCGGTCGATGTTGTCCGGGCGGCCGACGGTGCTGGCAGCACGAACTACCTCTGGAGGATCATCGCGGAGGCGACGCCCGGCTCACGG
>CAZMPA010000124.1:483-6821 GCA_964567915.1 uncultured Isosphaeraceae bacterium
ATCGGCACGGAAGGGCACTTTGTCCGCAACGCCGCCGAGCAGGCCGCCCGCAGGGGCGTCGAGGTGCGGCATCTGGCCGACATCCCGGGCACGCCAGCGGCTGGCTGCGGCTGCGCCACCATGAGCCGCAACGACCCCCCCCACCTCGCAGGCATGTTGGACCTGCTGCGGCGTGGCGAAGCCCCGGACATCAACCGCGTCCTGCCCGGTGACATGGTTGACGAAGCCACGGGCGAGCGGTCCCGAATGCCCGACGCCAGCCGGGCCGAGCTTGTGCGTGACGCGACCACCGCGCTGCAACGCATGATTGACATCACCGAGGCTGCCACCCAATGAGCACGCTTCCGATCGGCGTTCCGCACGACCGCGTCGCGACGATGCGATTCGATGTCGTAGTCGTGGGCTGCGGCGCTGCCGGCGCCAGCTGCGCGCTCGCTGCAGCGTCCAAGGGCCTTCGTGTGGCCGTGATTGCCAAGGGAGAGCCGCGTGAAACAAACACCAGCTGGGCCCGCGGCGGGGTCGCCGCCGTGCTGGGATCGGATGACTCGTACGAACAACACATTCAGGACACGTTGGCCTGCGGCGGCGAACTGTGCGACGAACAGGTCGTGCGGACCGTGGTGGAAGGTGGCCCTGCAGCGATCGAGCGACTCACAGCCCTTGGGGCGTGCTTCGATACCAAAGAGGACGGCACACTTGCACTTGGCCGCGAGGGCGGACACCGCAGACACCGCATTGTGCACGCATCCGGAGATGCGACCGGCCCGACGGTGCAGCAGGCACTTGGCCGAGGAATCGAGGCAGCGCCCCGTGTGACGTTTTTCTCAGGCGCCTTTGCGTTGGACGTGCTCCTCGGTAGCGGACGCGTCCGCGGACTGCTGGCACGGCTCGGGGGAGGGCAGGTCGTCGCATTCGAAGCGTCCGAGGTCGTGCTGGCAACTGGCGGCGCAGGCCAGATCTACCGCGAAACGACCAACCCGGTGCTCGCCACCGGCGATGGTCTGGCCATGGGCCTGCGAGCCGGCGGCGTTGCCCGCGATCTTGAGTTTTACCAGTTTCATCCCACCTGTCTGTACATCGCCGGCGCGGCGAGGGTGCTGATCAGCGAGATCGTGCGTGGTGGCGGCGGCGTGCTGCGAGACCGTGATGGCGACCGCTTCATGCCGGACGCCCACCCGGATGCCGAGCTCGCTCCCCGCGACGTCGTGACTCGCGCCATCACCACTCGCATGGCCGAGCTCGGCGACACCAATGTGTTTCTGGACCTCAGCGAGATTGACGGCGACCCGCACGAGATCTATCCGGGCGTCAGCCGCACGTGCGCGGCGTTTGGAATCGACATCGCCGCGGATCCGGTGCCCGTCCGGCCGGGGGCGCACTACATGATCGGTGGGCTCCGAACCGACCTCGACGGGCGCACGAATGTGGAGGGCCTCTGGGCGGTCGGCGAGTGCGGTAGTTCCGGCTTGCACGGGGCCAACCGGATGGGATCCAACTCGCTCCTGGAGGGTCTGGTCATCGGGCATCAATGCGGAACGAGCCTGGAACCCACTGAGCCGCCGCGTGGCAGACTTGAGGCGGAGTCCGGCGCGGCGCATCCACCCGTGCGCCTGAACCTGACGGACCTCACGTACTCGATGAAGTCTCTGATGTGGCGTGAAGTCGGCGTGGAGCGGGCCGGCCAGCAGTTGGAGAGCGCGGCCGAGCAACTCGCCTTCTGGGCCGATGTCACCGCCAGCCTGGCACCGCCAGTTTCAGAAGCGTGGGAGCTCCGAAACATGCTCCTGCTTTCCAGAGCCATCGCCGGCTCCGCCCTGCACCGGCGAGAGTCCCGCGGCGCCCACTTCAGGCTCGACTTCCCACACCGAGCGGAGCCCGCAGCGCACACAAGTTGCCGGCTGCGGGACGGGGCCTTTGAGATCTTCAGCGAACCTCGCGCAGAGGTCGGTACGTGAGCAACCGGCCCGCCGCGGCGTTGGAAGCCCCGAGTGTGCTGGCAACCTGGTGGCCCTTGGCCGCAAGTTGGTTGTTGATGGGCGCGGAACTCCCTGCCATCAGCGCCGTCGTCGGCAGGCAGGCCGATGCCCAGATCATGCTGGCGGCGTTCGGAGGCGTCGTCTTCCCGATCGCGCTGCTGGTCGAATCGCCCATCATCATGATGCTGGCCGCGTCGACCTCGTGGTCGCAGGACCTGGCGTCGTTCAAGCAGTTGGAACGGTTCACCACGCGGGCAGCGGTCGGACTGACGGTGCTGCATGCCCTGATTGCATTCACGCCGCTCTATGAATGGGTGGTGGTGCCCCTCCTGGACGTGCCGGAGGCCGTGCAGGCGCCGGCACGGCTCGGCCTGCAGATCATGGTTCCGTGGAACTGGGCCATCGCCGACCGGCGATTCAGGCAAGGGGCGCTCATCCGCTTCGGGCACCGAGAGACGATTGCGCGGGGTACGGTGGTTCGGCTTGCGGCGACTATCTCTGGGGTCGCCGCCCTCTGGGCCATGGGCATGAACGGCATCGTGATCGCGACCGGCAGCGTGACGTTTGGCGTCTTCGTCGAGGCGGCCTTTGTCTGGGCCCGCGGACGGGCTCTGCTACCGGGGCCACTTCACGCAGCGGCGGGCGGAGATCCCGGACCGATGCGGGGGTCACTGCTGTCGTTCTACATCCCGCTGGCGCTCACGCCCATGTTCATCCTCGCAGCCCAGCCGGTCGTCGCTGCGGGGATCGCCAGGATGCCCATGGCACTCGAGGGCCTGGCAGTCTGGGGGCCATTGGGCGGGCTGGCGTTCCTGAGCCGCTCCATCGGCATCGCATTCAACGAGGTGGTCATTGCCCACGCAGACGACCCGGACGGCGAGGCCGTCCTGAGGCGATTCGCCTGGTCGTGGGGACTGGCATGCTCGGGCGTGCTGGCCGTGGTGGCAGCTTCCCCCTTGGGCGGCATGTGGTTCCGGGACGTAATTGGTCTGGAGCCGAAGCTGGTGTCACTGGGCACGGCCTCGCTCTGGCTGGCAGTCCCCCTGCCCCTGTTGACATTCCTCCAGTCCTACTGGCAGGGCATGCTGGTGCATGCTCACCGGACGCGGGCGGTCACGGGGTCCGTGATTGCGTTCCTGCTCGTGATGGCCACACTGACCGCCATCGGGGTCGAGTTGGGCCGCTGGAACGGCCTTGCCGTGGCCATGACCGCCTTCACCATTGGAAATCTGGCCCAGACGCTCTGGCTCCGCTGGAAATGGCAGTCGGCGGGGCCGACGCGGCCGGAGCAGCCGGACCACGGGCTGGAGGCACCCGAGCCGTGGTGAGAATCTCGCTTTCAGGCGGAACCAAACGGTCGTTTTTGCCGAATTCAAGGCGCAGGGCAGGCCCTGCGTAGTACCTTGAGAGGTCGCCGCCCTGACGGCGAGAGTGGGAATCAGACTTCGGCAAGGCCGCTAACACCTTGCTACAGAGAGGATTGAAGACAATGCGATGTGCATTCTGCGCGACGGTGACCGGTGCCCTGATCGGTGGCGGCTTCTTGGCATCGACGACCGCCTCCATGGCGGGGCTCACGGACTATTACGACGTCATTACCCTGTACGCCGGTGAGGACGGGTACGGCGGCGGCGGCACGGACGTCGAGTACTACGGTACAAGCGGCGGCGTAGGCGGCTGGGCGATTGGCACGACAGCCTGCAATCTGGGCGATGTTCCAGCCCCGTGGGAAGGCGGCACGAACAACGTGCCCGTGATTGCTCAGCAGGTGTACCGCTACAAGGCCGGCCGCTTCGAGCTCATCGGCATCAGTTGGCTCAAGCACAGCTTCTGCGCGGTGAGCGAGCCCGGCTGCGAGGACATGGTTCCCGGCCAGAGCTGCCAGAGCACCAGTTGTGACACGCTCGGCGTGGGCTGCGGCGACACCTACTGGGCCGATCTCAACTCAGACGCCGATGCGCCCCGCAGCGAAATCAACGCGACGACGGGCGAGTACCCGTACCCCTTCAACCTCGCCCCGAGCGGCCCATCGTCCATTCGCGGGCGGTTGCAGATTCACCCGGACGACATCAATCCATCGCTGAATGCAAGTGCCCAGTACTTCATCGAGGGCCAGTACGTGGAGCCCGGAGAGAGCGTGTTTGGCACCCAGCTCAACAACGCCTCATCCCGCGCCGTTCGATTCACGTCAACAACCAACTGCACCGGCCTGAGCGACACCATCGATCAGCTTCCCGCAGTCAAGCGGTGGGAGACGCTCGACGCCAACGCAACGGTCGACGATGTCTACACCGATGAGACCGGCCAGGGCGGCGAGGGCATGGTCAACGGCCTGCTGCACGTCGGCCATTCCGCCACCGACAACGGCGGCGGGACCTGGCACTACGAATTCCTGATGCACAACCAGAACTCATACCGTTCCGTAGGCGTGTTCAGCGTCCCGGTGCCGGATTGCGTCGAGGTCAGCAACGTCGAGTACCGCGGCCCCGTATACCACTCGGGCGAAACCGTCACGAACGATCCGTGGACCTGGGAACACAGCGGCGGCATGCTGACGTTCTCAACCGATGCCCATACCGCTGACAACAACGACACCGCCCCCGCCATCCGCTGGGCAACCATGGCCAACTTCCGCTTCGACGCGGATGCAGCCCCGGTTGACGGCGATCTGAGCCTTGAATTGTGGCGGTCGGGCCCAGGCCAAGGCACGTACTACGTGGCCGCCGGTGTGCCTGATTGTGACGAGGACCCGTGTCCAGAGGATCTCAACGGCGATGGGGTCATCAACGTCGATGACATTCTGGGTGTCATCGCTGGCTACGGCGCCCCCGAAGGCGACGTCAACGGCGACGGCATCGGCGATGTCAACGACATCCTGATGGTCCTTGCGGCCTTTGGAACCAGTTGCTGAGTCTCTTTGAGCCCCTCAATCTGACCCACGCGACAGGGCGGCCCTTCGCTCCCATCTCGGCCTCCGGAGCCGAAACCACTCTCCGAGTGCTCTATCTGCCGATTCAAGAGGAACCAGACGGGCGAGATCTGCGGACCTGTGCTTGCAACACCCCCGCATTCCCGTATAGTTCACGGGTTGGACGCTTTTGATTGAAACTTGGATTCGGGATTGTGGGGTCACCGAGATCAAGCTTGAGTTCCTGTCCAAACCCACTGTCCAGTCCAGAGAGGCTGGGAAACCGACGGATCGGCCCTTGTGGTCCCAACAGGATGAATGCACCGATGAACAAACGACGAGCCTTTACGCTGATTGAACTCTTGGTGGTGATCACGATCATCGCCATCCTCATGGGCATCCTTCTGCCCGCGCTGGCCACGGCTCAGGAACGAGCCCGCCGGCAAACCGACAAGAACTTGCTCCGGCAAGTCTGGATGGGTTGGGACGGGTACGGGTCGGGCCACAAGGGCAACTTCCCCACGCCCGCTTTCATCGACCGGCAGAAAGTCCAGATGTCTCCTGGCGTCTTCGAGGACGTCAATGGATCGGGCATCCCGACGTGGCGGTTCAACCATCACGCCGCTGTGCAGTCGGCGAGCATCATGGAGAACCTCTTCTCCCCGAACGAGCTCGTGTCGCCCTCCGATCCTTCGCCCGCCGTGTACGTCTACGACGGCTACAACTACGGCGACTTCAATCCGAACCCTGTCGTCGGCAGTGGCGTCGACGATGTCCACTGGGACACCAACCTGGCCATCAACTTCAATGACCAGAGCCACACCTCCTACCAGTTCATGCCCCTCGTCGGCGCCCGCTTTGACAAGCAGTGGACCGCGAAGGCCAACCGAACAGATACGTTCCCGATCATCGGCACCCGCGGCCCGGTCCGCAACGGCGCCGATCACAACCCGGACGAAAGCAATGACGCCTACCAGTTCTATGGCGACGACAAGGCCTGGATCGGTCTGATCTGCTACAACGGCGGCGCCGTCCACGAAGAGAACTCCTTCTGGCCATCCCGCATGCCAGTCCTCATCGGCAAGGGCACCGACTCGGTCGATGACCACGTCCGCGACAGTCTCTACGCCTACGAGTGTGCACTCGACGCCCAGGGCGGCATCTGCTACATCGCGGATTCGTACGATGGCATGCTCTGCGCCTTCGAGTACGACGCCAACAATGCCTCCGATGACGGCGGCCTTGACATCCTTGAGACCTACAACCCCAGGAAGGCAATGTCCGATCCGGACAACGCCCAGTATGGCCTGAACAACAGCACGTTTGACGGCGGCCTGACCTGGGACGAGGACTATTGAACACGAATCGGGCAGGAGTAGAGACATGAACAGGACCCTTCCAGGAATCGTCCTCGGCGTTCTTGCTGTGGCAGCAGGCGTCAGCACCGCATCCGC
>CAZMPA010000125.1:0-6643 GCA_964567915.1 uncultured Isosphaeraceae bacterium
AGTCATCGTCGGATTGTCAATCTTGCAGGGCCGCATGATGGTGCCGCCCTCGAGCATGTACGCGGTGCTGGCAGGTCGGTCGGCGCCCTGCCATGAGTGCACGGTGTTGCCGTTGTTGTCGCGCAGGTACGTGGTTGAACTGTTGAGCGCGTTGTACATCGTGTAGCCGTCGTAGACCTCAGCGGGCGCTGACGTGACACAGACTGCGGCGGCGACAACGGCAAGTGCGTGAAATGGCTTCATGGACAGCTTTCTCCCCAGGCGGAAATGACCAGCAGAACATCCTTGACGTCGGTTGTGCCGTCGCCGTCTGCATCGCCGTCGGGTGTTCCCCATCCGGCGATCACTGCAAGCAGGTCTTCGACGCCGATCACCAGATCGCCGTCGATGTCGCCCGGGCACGGCGCGTCGGCCGCGTTGGCCGAGCCGGGCGTCGGACTGGTGAAGGACTCCCAGGTTGCGCCGCCGTCGGGCGAGCGGCCAAAGGAGACGTCCTCGGTCTGCGCTCCGAAGTCGAGACCGTCGATGATGACTCCTTCCGGTGACCACAGTCCCAGGGAGTCGCCGCCGGCCCCGAGTTTGAAGTCGGCGTGGAGCGGGCCCTGATCAAGGTCTTCGTCGGCCCAGAGCAGCAGCCATTCACCAGCGGCGATGGTGGTGCCGTCGGGGAACATCCACTCGTCTGGAGTGTCGAACGAGTCCGACATGGTGCAGCCAGTCAGGTCGACTGTTGCATCGGATGCGTTGTAAAGCTCAACCCAGTCGTCATACTCGTCGGCCTCATCGGCGATGGTTACGCCGTTGTCGGCCATGAACTCGTTGATGAAGACGACGCCGGTCAGATCGGGCGGCGGGGCAATATTGGGGCTGCCGGGTGTTGCGCCGCCCGTGATGTCCCAGTTCCCCTGGTCGTCCATTCGTCCCCAGGACGCGTCTGCTTCGAGCGTGGGCACGGCGATGCTGTTGATGAGCGTTCCGGATGCGTCGGAGAGCAGGAGGGTTCCGCCCGCTACCGGCGCGATGAATGTCGCGTGGAATGGCCCCTCGGCCGGCTCGCCGTCAAGCCAGATGACGGCGAATCCACCGTCCGGGAGCGTGACCGCTGGGAGTTGCCACATCAGCGGCGAACCCGTATCGGAACTGAGGTAGAGATCATCCAGCGCGACCGATCCCGGGCCGAGTTTGTGGACTTCGATCCACGGGTCGTAATCGCCTGCTTCGTCGGCGAGCGTGGTTGCGTTGTCGGTCTGCACTTCATTGAGTTGGACATCGGAAGCGAGTGCGGCTGCGTCGAGTACGGTTCGCGCGAATGCGCCGCGATGTTCGACCAGTTCCGTCAGTCCAAATGCGTCGAAGGAACCGATGTCGACGCTGAAGTTGAGGTTCTGGTCGTAGTCTGCGATGGTGTATTCGTAGTAGGTGTCCGTGAGCAGCTCGCTCCGCACTGCGGCGTCGATGGCGTCGATGCGAGCCTGGAATGCGTCCACATCGAAGCCGGCGCGGAGAAGCTCGGCGCAGCGGCGGAGATATCGGCGGAGCAGTTCGTCGCTTTCAAACACGGCGTCGGCGAACGGGCGGGCCGCGTTCGCGCCGCCGCCCTCTCGGGTGAACGTCAATGGCAGGGTCAGGATGTCCTGTCCATTTGGGACCACATTGCGGAAGTTGCCGAAGGACGCATTGTTGTCCCAGTTGATGTGCCGCCACAGCCCGTCGGCGTTTCGGCGATAGACATAGAAGTTATGGGCCGGACCGACGTAAGAGTCGTAACTTGAGAACAGGCCGACGCGGCGAGGGCCGTCAGGTGCTGGTCGATATCCACCCACGCGCCCAACTGGTCGGCCATGTCGGCCGGGTCGGTGCTGTCGAGGAACTGGCACAGGGCGATGAGGTCGGTCCAGTCGTCATCGACCTCATTCGTCTTCTTCTCATAGTTGTCGCGGTAGTCGTCAGGGTTGTCCCCCTGGTAGGCGAGGTTTGCCGTGAACTCCCCCTTGTACAGATTGCCATCGTCGTCTGAGCCCCAGCGGTTTTCGCAGAAAGTCTTGTCGACCTGCTCGACGGCCATGAAGACACCCCAATCCTCGCCGTTGATCGTTACGCGGGCGTAGTTGGCCCGGTGGATGTCCATGTGATCGCCCAGGAAGTCGAGCAGCAGTTTCTCCCGCATGATGCTCGGGTCGCGAAAGTTGTTGTTGAGGTTGAGCTTCTTGAGGCCGAGAAACTCCTGCGTGTCATCAAACTCGTTGAAGTCGAGTTTGAGCGACTTGCGGGTGCCGGAGTGCAGGAAGGACGAGTTTCCTTTGAAGCGGGCGCCGACCTGTTCGAGGGTCTGGTCGACGCCGTCACCATCGGTCCAGGTGAACGTGCAGGGGAGGTAGAAGTCGTCATTGCCGTGGGCGTCGTACAGGACCTGATACCAGTCGGGGTCGGCAAACTCGAGGCTGATCCGGTGGACAGTGGGGGGACCCTCGAGCAGGTCGGCGGCCTGATCTGCCGCTGCAGGAGCCGCCATGACCGCGATGGCGGCCATGGTGGCGGCCAAGTTTCGAATATCCATTGCAACTCCTCCTCGTGATCCAGTCAGCCCACGCAAGAGCCTACGGGCGGTCCTTCACCCTACATCCCTCCTGATGGAAAGAGGGAGTGATTTGTCTCAATTCGGGGCACATGGTTGTGGGGTGGCAGTTTCACTGGCTGCCTCGCGACCCGCTGCGCCGCCGGCGCCGCGGGTGAGGCCAGGCCGCCCGATCGGACGCGCCGCGCGACTGGCCGGCTGCAGTGTGCGGCGGAATCTCCCCACCTCTCTCCGGGGGGATGCGCTGCCCGCCGATGGTGGCCCCGGAAGCGCGTGCGGGAGGGTTGGCCGCGGGGCCCGTTAGAATGCGTGGCTCACTACAGCGAGTCGCCGGCTGACGCGGGCCGGGGCTCGAGATGCACTTCGACTTGGAGCGACCGCCGGCCATGCAGCACACGTCCACGATCATTTACACCCACACTGACGAGGCGCCGGCGCTGGCGACCTACTCGTTCCTGCCGATTGTTCAGGCGTTTGTGGGGCCGACGGGCATCAATGTGGAGTTGCGGGACATCTCGCTCTCCGGGCGAATCCTTGCAAAGTTCTCAGACCGGCTTCCAGAGGAGTACCGCGTACCTGACGTGCTCGCCCAACTTGGCGAACTCGTCAAGAAGCCGGAAGCGAACATCATCAAGCTTCCGAACATCAGCGCTTCAATCCCGCAATTGCAAGCGACGATCAAAGAGTTGCAGGCCCACGGCTACGACCTGCCGGACTATCCCGAGTCGCCGGCGACCGACGAGGAGCGGGCGGCCAAGGCCGCCTATGACTCAGTCAAGGGAAGCGCCGTCAACCCGGTGCTGAGGGAAGGAAACTCGGATCGGCGGGCACCCAGGGCGGTGAAGGCCTATGCCAGGGCGCATCCGCATCGGATGGGTGCCTGGTCGAGCGACAGCAAGACACGCGTCGCGACGATGCTTGCGGGAGACTTCCGGCACAACGAACAATCGGTCACGATGGCGGAGGCGGCGACCGTTCGCATCGAGCACGTGGGCGGCGATGGTCAGGTCACGGTGCTCCGGGAGGG
This sequence comes from uncultured Isosphaeraceae bacterium, assembly GCA_964567915.1. Classification (GTDB taxonomy): domain Bacteria; phylum Planctomycetota; class Phycisphaerae; order Phycisphaerales; family SM1A02; genus UBA12567. The sequence continues at coordinate 3,603 of CAZMPA010000125.1, forward strand.
CCTGGAACTGCTTGCTGGCGAGATTCTGGACGCCACCTTCATGAGTAAGGCGGCGATGGTCTCGTTCCTGCAGGACCAGATTGACGCCGCGCGTGAGGCGGGCGTGCTGTTCTCGCTGCATATGAAGGCGACGATGATGAAGGTGTCCGACCCGGTCATCTTCGGCGATGCAGTTCGCGTCTTCTTTGCGTCCGTGTTTGAAAAGCACGCGGGCGTCATTGAGCAGCTTGGTGTGGACACGCGGAATGGTCTGGGCGATCTCGTCGCGAAGATCGATTCGCTCCCCAAGGGCCAGCGAGACGAGATTCAGCGTGACATTCAGGCCGTCCTTGCAGATGGTCCAGCCTTGGCGATGGTGGATTCCGATCGCGGCATCACCAACCTGCACGTGCCGAGCGACGTGATTATTGACGCCTCGATGCCCGCCATGATCCGCACGTCAGGACAGATGTGGGACGCCGATGGGAAGACTCAGGACACCATCGCCGTCATTCCGGACAGCAGCTATGCGGGTGTGTATCAGGCCGTCATTGAAGACTGCAAGACGCACGGCGCCTACGACCCCACCACCATGGGGAGCGTTCCAAACGTGGGGCTCATGGCGCAGAAGGCCGAGGAGTATGGCTCGCACGACAAGACCTTCGTCATGACCGCGGCGGGCACTGTTCGAGTAGTTGCTGATGGCGGTGATGTGCTGATGGAGCATCAGGTGCAGGAAGGCGACATCTGGCGGGCGTGTCAGACCAAGGATGAGCCTGTGCGCGACTGGGTCAGGCTTGCCGTCAATCGGGCTCGAGCGACGGGGTCGCCGGCCGTTTTCTGGCTCGCCAACGATCGGCCACACGACCGTCAACTCATCGCCAAGGTGGAGACGTATCTGCTCGACCTCGATACCGATGGGCTCGACTTCCGGATTCTCTGCCCGGTCGAGGCGACGCGGTGGTCGCTGGAACGAATCCGCCGCGGCGAGGACACGATTTCCGTCACTGGCAATGTGCTGCGGGATTACCTCACCGACTTGTTCCCGATTCTGGAAGTCGGCACGAGCGCCAAAATGCTCTCGATTGTTCCACTGATGGCGGGGGGCGGACTGTTCGAGACCGGGGCCGGAGGATCGGCGCCCAAGCATGTGCAGCAGTTCATGAAGGAGAACCACCTTCGATGGGATTCGCTCGGTGAGTTTCTGGCACTGGCCGCCTCGCTTGAGCACTTGGCTGACCGTGGTGGCACGCCCTACGCCCGCATTCTTTCCGAGACGCTCGACGAAGCGACAACGAAATACCTGATGGACAACAAGTCGCCATCGAGGAAGTGCGGAGAAATCGACAACCGCGGCAGCCATTACTACGTGGCGGTCTACTGGGCCGAGGCGTTGGCTGCTCAGACGAAGGACGATGAACTCGCGGCCCGATTTGCAAAGACCGCTCAACTGCTGCGTGAGGCCGAAGTGACCATCGCAGCCGAACTGATTGATTGTCAGGGGACGCCCCAGGACATCGGCGGCTACTACCAGCCCGATCCGGCCCTGGCCGCCGAAGCGATGCGGCCGAGTGTGGCCCTGAACGAGATCATCTCGGGCATCCTGGTTGCCTTGCTGGTCGATCAGGCCGCTTCAATGGACTGACGTCAACAGGTACTCTGAAGCGGGAGGATTCGAGGGCGAGCCGCGCCACCGGAGGTGTATATGACGCATCACTACGACCCGAACACCGACCCCCTGACGACCCAGCGGCTGCCCGACAGGGAGCGAGACGACCAGTGGGCCCGCTCGTTTCTGGCGTCGCAGCGGATTGGGCATTTCGGCGTGATCTGGCAGGGCCAGCCGCTTGTGATGCCGCTGCTGTACTGGGTGGACGAGCCGGCGAACCGCGTCATTCTGCACTGCAGCCCGAAGGGCCGGCTTGCTGCCGCAATTCATGCAAACCCACAAGTGTGCCTGGAGGTGTCTCGGGCGGGCAAGATGTTGCCGTCCAATGTGGCGCTCAACTTCACGATTCAGTATGAGTGCGTCATGGCCTTTGGTGACGCTGCGTTCATCGAGGGGCGGGATGAGAAACGTGCGGCGCTGCAGGGGTTGCTGGATGCGAACTTTCCTGAACTGGTATCAGGCGAGGCCTATCGGCCCATTACGGACGAGGAACTCGATGCGACGGGCGTCATCTCGCTGACTCCAGATGCGATCACTGGCAAGGTGAATTGGCCCGATCACGCCAAGCACGTGAGCAGTTGGCCGCCAAAGGATTGACTCGGCAGTTCAGCTCGCCAGTGCTCTTGGAAACAGGACGTTGTTCTCAAGGTGGATGTGCTGGTGGAGGTCGGTTTCAAGTTGTTCCAGACTCGCCCAGAGCGCCCGCCAAGTGTTGCACGCATCGGCGCGAGGGGTGTAGTCGTCAGTCAAGCTGCGAATGCGTCGCAGGGCGTTGCCGGCCGAATCGTGTTCGTGTTCCATGGCCGAGACCGGGCCTGACGCGGAGCGACCCTCGCCGGATTGGATCATCGGGAAGAGGATCTTCTCTTCCTTCACCATGTGATCCATGAGTTCTGCTTGGAGGTCGCGGAACACGTCGAGCAGCTCACCGAGCCGCTGGGGGTCCTTCTCGCTGTGGACGCGGTGCACCTTGGCGAGCATGCCTTCCAGCCGAGGCAGTTCCTGCTCGAGGCTCCGGTGATAGGTCTCGATGATGTGGTCGATCAGGTCGTCCAGCGGGGCGGTGTCCCATGATGCCGCAGTGTCCGGGCCGGTCGCGAGTTCCTGCTCAATTTCTGAGACGACGCTGGCGGCATCGATGCCCCTGGTTTGGCACACCTCGCCGAGGGGCTTGCCGCCACCGCAGCAGAAGTCGATCTGGTGCCGGGCAAACACGCGGGTGGCTAGTGGGTGGTGTGAGGCGATCTCGCCAACGGGGGTCTCGGGTGTGATGGGCATTGGGTGGGTGTCCAGTGGGGCTTTGCAGCTTTGGGTGGGAGCTTTGGGTGGGTGTCCAGTGGGGCTTACAATAGGGCTCTGTATAGAGCTCTCACAGGGCTCTGTGAGGGCCGTG
>CAZMPA010000126.1:0-6618 GCA_964567915.1 uncultured Isosphaeraceae bacterium
GATCGAAATCGGCTGCAGGCTCTGCCCGGGTCCGGCCGATGAGCGAACGGCGCCCATGAGCGTCCAACGCGTCCCGGTCCGCGCGGCAACCGTCGCTCCGATTCCACTGACATTTGATCGCATCGACTGCCCGGTGTCCGTCCGCCCCGAGAGCGTGACGTCGACGAAAGAGAACCGGCCCGCCCCCGCATCACACACAGCCACCTCGCCCCCCTCGTCGCCCAGCAGCAGACTCGGCCCTGCCGAAGGCCGCCCCTGCACAAGCAACCACTCGGCGTGCCAGGGAAGCTTCTGAAGAGAACTCCCATGTCGATCAAGCACCTGGATCGAAGTGGTGCCTGGCGACGCCACCAGTACATCCAGGCCACCATCACCCGTGACGTCCGCGACCGCCAGTCGCCTCGGGCGAGCGGCACCCTCCTCCGCCTCAGCAAGCACCTCGGGCGCCCAGACTCCCCCCGCCCGATTCCAAACCCGCAGCGACGAAGCGCGGTCAATCGTGACCACGTCCACTACGCCATCTGCGTCCACATCGGCGGCGACCGCAGCGGCAATCGGCGCGTGCAGCAGCGACGCCCACTCCTCGGGAGCCGCCTGCCACTGCCAAAGCCGATCATTCAGCCATGCGGCGTGCGGCGGCGCTTCCCCAATCAACAGCACGTCAGTGTCGAGATCTCCATCGAGATCAGCTACGACGACCTGCCGTCCGTTCACCATGGCCCCAGGAAAGCCGGACGCCTCGTCTGTGACCTGTTGCCAGGTGCCGTCCCCATTGTTGTTCAGGAGCGAAGCCGGCTCGCCCCGCGACACGACCAGCACATCCAAGTCTCCATCGTGATCGGCGTCAAAGAGCGCGCCGTCCACCGCGTCGCCGGTATCTCCTGGAAAGCGATCGTCCTGTTCAAACACGCCCCGCTCGGTACCGAGCCACAACTGATCGCGGCCTGATCGACACAGGACGACATCCAGATGGCCGTCTCCATTGACGTCACCCCAGAGCGGCGCCGCCACACCGGCGACGGTCCCGATCCCCGCCTCGGGCTGTGGAGCCGCGTCTTGAAGGCCGGCCTGCGGCGTATACGCCTGCAGACGAACCCCGTCCTCGCGAGCGAGCAACACCAGCGACCGGCCATCTCCCACCCATCCGCATGCCATCGCAGTGATCGGCCCTCCAGCCTGGCCGATCACCCGCGGATCGGCAAAGATTGGACCAGCCGGCCGGGGCTCCAGCGCGGCGGCGCCCGATTGAATGGCAAGCACCGTGGCCTTTGGGCCCATCCGCGTGTACTTGATTTCGGCGAGCCGCGCTCGCGGGTTGTGCTCCATGCGGTGAAAGACGTCAAGCCACTCCTGCGCGAGCTCGACGTTGCCCGCCCGCCGAGCGGCCTGCGCACCGGCGTAGTACGTGCTCCGCAGATACGGATCCAACGCAACGGCCCGCGCAAACTGCGCCACAGCGTCCTCAAAGTCCCCGAGTTGCGACCTGGACTGCCCCAGGTAATAGACGGCGTAGGCGTCGGTCGGATCGGCTGCCGCGACGGCAGCGAAGTCGTCCGCGGCCTGTTCGACATCGCCCGCATTGAGCCGAAGAAGCCCGGCACAGTACCTCGCCCTGAGATCACCGGGATTTCGTGACAAGACCTCGAGTAGCCGAGACAACGCCGCGCCTTCATCACCTTCGGCCTGGCGGTTGAGCTGCGCAATCGCCAGGTCGACGTGCCCCTGATTCCACCCCGGGTGCGCCTCGACGATCGGCTGGATGAGCGACATCGCGCCGTCGTAGTCGTAGGATCCCATCGCCGCGACAGCCGCGTTGTGCGTCGCCACAACCTGAGCATCCAGCGTCGGGTCCTTACTGCCACGATCACAGCCCGTGGCGACAACGACCGCAAAGCACAAGGCGACTCTTCTCATTGTTCGCTTCCTTTGGCGGACTCAATTCGGCGACGGAGGTTTTCAACAGTGATCGGATGGCTCGCAGGTGGCAGCCCTGGACCCGTCGGATAGGTATACGCAGACGGGCGGTGGTGCGCTCTGGTGTCATGGCCGAGCCTTCTGGCCCGGTCCTCGCGAAGTGCGCCAATGTCGACAGGAGCCACCACAACGCGTTCGCCAGTCCCAGGTGTCGCCTCGGCAAGCACGCGACCGTCGTAGTCCACCACCATGCTTCCGCCCGGCCACGAGAACGGCGGATACTGACTCATCTTGGCGCCCTGATTCGAGGCCACGACATAGCACATGTTCTCCGCGGCACGAGCGCGATTGAATAGCGTCCACCAATCGGTCGGCGGGGTCGCCCCCCACGGGTCCATGTACGCAGAAAGTCGGCACAGCACCTCGGCCCCCTTGAACGCCAACTCCCTCGTCACTTCCGGAAAGAGCCAGTCGTAGCAGATCCCCACGCCTATTCGCCCAATCTCCGTGTCCGCAACCGGGAAATGATCTGCGTCCGGCTCACAGTCCTGAGGCGATGCATGTACCTCCCACGGGATCCAGGGGTTGACCTTCCGGTACACCGACTCCACTCCCGACGGGCCGACCAACACTGTCGTGTTGAAAACGACATCGGGGTGAGCGTCCGTTCGCTCAAGAAACGTCCCTGTCTGTATCCAGCACCCCAGCCTCCGGCACAACCCCTCATACCGATCCACATGCTTGTTGGGCACCTCGATGGCAAGCCTTTCCCTCAGCGTGCGGACGTCCTCATACACCGGAACGGCGTGGGCGAACTCCGGAAACGTGATCAGTCTGACATCGAAAAAGGGCTCGTAGCCAACCACCGCCTGCTCGGCCATGTCCAGCATCCGAGTCGTCCTCACCTCAATCTCACCGCGGTCGGCCGGCGCATCAAACGCGGTCTGGCATGCGGCGGCGTGATATCGCAATGACATGGGACCGGATCATAGGACGTTCCGGGCCTTGGCAACTACAATCGGCACCATGCGAACAACCGCCGGCGTGATGCTCGCCACCCTGCTCCTCACTTCCTGCGATCGCGGGCAACCGGATGTCGGGCCGCCGCCTCGTCCGGCACATGCGGGTGCCTTTGACGGGGAGGTGATCGAGTCGCTTCACGCCCGCATCGACCAGATTGACGCCCAGCCCGGGCGAGCGGACTTCCGGCGAACGCTGGGGCTGCTCTACCTGGCCAACGGCGGCCCGCAGGAAGCGGCCGTCGCCTTTGGACAAGCCACCCAGCTTGACCCCTCAGACGGGCAGTCCTGGTGCTTTCTCGCCGTGGCCAAAGAGGAACTGGGCGACATCGACGCAGCGACCGACGCCATGGCGAGGGCCAGGCGGGTCGCCCCAGACCACGCACCGCTGTATTGGCGCCCCGGGTTCTGGCTGCTGGATGAGGGGCAAGTGGGCGAAGCGCTTACACTGTTCGACGGGGCAGCAACACTTGAGCGGGGGCGTGCGCGGCCCGCACCCGATTCCGCCGCACATCGCATCGGACGCGCCCGCTGCCTTCTGGAACTCGATCGGCCCGATGAGGCCATCCCGATTCTCGAGGACCTCAACACCCTCGTCGAACACTTTTACGTGGACTACCTCCTGGCGCAGTCGTATCGACGTGCTGGCCGAGGCGAGGACGCGGCCAAGTTGCGGACCACCGGGGCATCGGAGCCGCCCTCATTTCCAGACCCGTGGATGGACCTGCGATCCAGCGCCCAACGCGGACTCGAGGGCAGGCTCACTTATATTCAGGAACTGCTCGAGACCGGACGACTGGAAGACGCAGCACGGGCCATTACCAACGCCCGCACCGTTTGGCCCGAGAACATCGTGCTCCTGCATCGGCTGGCGGACCTGCACCGACGCCGCGGCATGAATGCTGCCTGGGTCCGCGTACTGAAACAGGCGGCGCGGCTCGACCCACAGGATGCACCGACGCAGTACAACCTTGCCATTGCCCTGACCAAGTCTGGCGATCTTCAAGGCGCGCTGACGCATGGCCACAACGCAGTTGACATCAAACCGGACTTCGTGGAAGCCTGGATGCAGATCGGACGGGTGACGGTCGTCCTGCGCGGTCTCGACGGGCCGGAGCGGGGCACCGACCAGAAGGCGCTGGCCGCCGCACTGGTCCCGCTCGACCGCGCGTTTGCCATCGGCGTCGAGCCAGCAGCGGACCACGTCATGTACGGACACCTGCTCATGCGGGCAGGACGGCTTGACGACGCAATTGATGTTCTGACGAAGCTGATCGACCGCACCGATGCTCCACCCACGGCGTGGGTCGTTCTAAGCGATGCCCAAGTGAGAAACCAAAACTCCCGAGCTGCGCTGAGGACTGCCATTTCCGGGATCAACCGGTTTCCGAATGATCCGGGTCTCCAGCAACTCGTCGAGCGATATCGACGCGCCACCGGAGGGGCTACGCCATGATCAGGAAGCTGTCCTTGCTCCTGGCAGGAGTGGCCGCGGGCTGCGAACCATCGACCGACTCCCCACCCGCCCCGGCACAGGGCAAGGGCCAACCAGGCACTCCTGCCGCGGCATGGTTCGTGGATGCCGCCCCCGAGTCGGGCGTCGACTTCACATGGGAGTCGGGGCACACCGGCGCCTTTCTGATGCCGGAGATCGTCGGAGGCGGCGCGGCCCTACTGGACTACGACGCCGATGGCGACTTGGACATCTACTTCGTCCAGGGCGGCGACATCCGCGCGGCGTGGCCCGACGGCTCAGGTGGAACGGCGACAAACCGCCTCTTCCGCAATGACGGAGGGATGCGGTTCGTCGACGTCACCGAGGCTACGGGATGCGGCGACACCGGATACGGCATGGGCGTCGCCGTTGGCGACATCGATGGCGACGCCGACCCGGATCTCTACATCACCAACGCGGGCCGCAATACCCTGCTGCGAAATGACGGCGGCCACTTCACCGACATCACCGAGTCATCTGGAACGGGTCATCCGGGCTGGGGCGCGTCGGCCATCTTCTTCGACGCCGACCTCGACGGAGATCTCGACCTGTACGCAGCGAACTATCTCGTCTGGTCTCCGAGCACGGAGATGACCTGCTACAGCCCGCTCGGCGGCGAGGACTACTGCTCTCCCCGCAACTATATGGCCCCCGCCAAAGACGTCTTCTACCGCAACAAGGGAGGAGGCAGATTCACGGACGCCACGTCCGAAGCCGGCTTCGGCGCGGCCAACGGCACCGGGCTCGGCGTGATCAGCGGAGACTGGGACGGCAACGGACGCCCCGACCTCTTCGTCGCCAATGACGGCATGGCGGACCTGCTGTGGATGGGCGAAGCTGACGGAACCTGGACCGAAGCGGGCATGGACCGGGGTTGCGCGCTGGATGACGAGGGCATCGCCAAGGCCGGCATGGGGGTCGACACGAACGACATCGATGATGACGGCGACCTTGACATCATCGTGTGCAATCTGACGGGTGAGTCCGACTCGATCTTCCGGAACGACGGCGACTATTTCGTTGATATCACTGGCCGGACCGGCGTTCGGTCCAAGACGCGGCATGCGACACGCTTCGGGCTGGCCTGGATTGACTTCGACCACGACGGCTACCTCGACCTGTATGAGGCCAACGGAGCGGTCACACGCGAGGCCGCCGACAAAGACAGTGACCCATACGCGCAGATCAATGCGGTCCTCCACGGGACGGCCAGTGGCAGATTCACACCACACGCGCTCGGCGACGGAACAACAGACCCGGCTACATTGACCAGCCGAGCAGCCGCCTTCGGGGATCTGGACGCGGACGGCGACATCGACATCGTCGTCGTCAATCGTGACGGTCCCGCCAACATCTACCGCAACATTCGTGGCGACGACGGGAACTGGGTGCGGATGCGGGTGCGTGATGAGCGTGGGCGGCCGGCGATCGGCGCCAGCCTGCGAGGCGTGGTGGGGAACCGGTCCATCACGCGGCCCGTCCGTCGGGGCTGGTCCTACTTCGCGTCCAACGACCCGGCGGTACATATCGGACTGGGCCAAGCCGCCGCGATCGACGACGTCCAGGTCACCTGGCCGGACGGGTCGACATCGCAGCACGGCACACTCGAGGCCGGACACGTGCACGACATCACCCAGCCCGGCCCCCGCTGAGTACCTCTGCCACCGTTCCGGACGTTGGGCGAAGATTTTTTCACCCCCCACATCTTGTACTGGCTGTGGCGCCCATACGCCCGACATGGTGTACCCCGAAGCCAAATCCCTCGTTTCCAAGGCCCAGGAGCCGGTTATCACTTCCACCTGCCGCGGGCTCGCAGCCGAAGTGATGCCTCGGGCCAGTGAGGTACGGCCCGGCAAAGGAGACGAGCGAAACCATGGATACCAAAGCCCACCTGATAGACGCCATTCGCACCCACAATCCCACGGCTCCCGTCGACTGGCTCGTCAACTTCACTCCGGACGCGCTTCGATCCTACCTCGATCATCTCATGAGTCGCTTCGACCCGAAGGGCTCCGCCTGGGTTCGTCCGGGCGACACACCCGCAATCACCGGCCGCGCCGCCGCAGCCTGACCGGGCCTCGCTTCAACAACTGCATTCGACGACGCCGGTACCGGCCCAATGTGGCCGAAGGTGGGACCGGCGTCGTCGCGCGCGCCGCGCTCAGCTGGGCAAATCTTCTTCGACTTCTA
>CAZMPA010000127.1:0-6561 GCA_964567915.1 uncultured Isosphaeraceae bacterium
ACTCGGCCGAATTCCCTGAGGGGTTTCGAGCCGCCGTGTCTCTCCGTGGATTCCGCATGGGTGAGGGGCGGCAGCCGGTGTCGGAAACACAGCGGACGGACCTCGAAACTCTCAGAACCAGTCTGCAATTCCTGCAGTCGGAACACGGGTTCGTGTCCGCGTCACGCCGCTTCAGGAGCACGTGCAGGCGGCCCGTGACGGCCGCACACGCGTCTACCGGGCCGCTCGGCTTCATGGCCAGTGGGTGGCAGCCCAGCCTCCATCCGGAGATTGGTGGCTTCCGGTGGTTGTGGCGGGCTTGTTTGTCCTGTTCCTGGTGGCCGCCGTGTGGGCTGGCCGTCGTAAGACCGTCAGAAGGAGTGCCGCGGCCCCGCGGATTGCGTTGGCGGTAGACCCGTCACCGCTGCCGGCGGATCCGGCCGACGCCCTCGCAGCGCTCGCGAGGCAGGCTGATGAGGAGGACGCATGCGTACACGCTTGAGCGTCTCGGCATCTCGGGGGCCCTACGACATCGTGATCAAGCGAGGTGTGTACGGCTGCTGCGGGCTACTCCTCGCCGAGGCCACAGCCGCTCGCCGGGCGGTACTGGTCGAAGATGAAGCAGTCTCGGCGACGCACGCCCAAGCGGTGGCCTCGCAATTGGAGAGCGAGGGCTGGACGCTGACCCGGCACGCCATGCGGGCTGAGGAACCCCTCAAGCAGATGGCGGCCGTTGAGGCCATCTGGGCTGCTGCAGCGTCGGCCGGCCTTGATCGCGGCGACGCGATCATTGCGGTCGGCGGCGGCATTGTCGGGGATGTCGCCGGATTCGCGGCGGCGACCTGGCTGCGTGGAATGGACCTTGTTCAAGTCCCGACGACGCTGCTCTCGATGGTGGATGCGTCCATCGGAGGCAAGACCGGCGTCAATGTCCCGCTGGCGGATGTTGGGCAACTCGGAAAGAACCTGGCCGGGGCTTTCTGGTCACCAAACCTGGTGCTCGTTGATGTCGATGCACTCTCGACGCTCCCCGCCCGAGAGTTTCGGAGCGGGCTTGCCGAGTGCGTGAAGCACGCCGTCATCGGAGACCAAGCACTGGCCACCTTGCTCCGCGACGGCGCCGCTGCATTCCGAGACGCGTGCCTGGACGGAATCGGCCCGGTGATCGAGCGGGCGATTGCTGTCAAACGCGCTGTCGTTCAAGAGGACGAGCGAGAGACCGGGGCCCGCATGCTGCTCAATCTGGGCCACACGTTCGGGCACGCCATGGAGCCGATCGCCTCACTTGACCTGACGCATGGTGAAGCCGTGTCGATTGGAATCGCCGCTGCCTCAACCTGCGCGGTTCAGATGGGTCTTCTGTCGGAGACGCGTGACGCATCCATCCGCTCGCTGTTGACTGCTCTGGGACTGCCCGTATGCATGGGCCGTGCCGTGTCAGCGGAGCACCTCCTCGCGGCGATGCGGCATGACAAGAAGGTGGCCGCGGGACGCTTGCGGCTTGTGTTGCCGACCGAGGACGGCGTGGTGGTTCGAGACGATGTGCCCGAGGAAGCCATCAACGCAGCGTGGCGATCCGTCCAGCCCGAGTCGGCGTGACACGCCGCCACGGTCGATTCAAGGTGTGGGGCCTGCGGGGCCGATAAGAACCGGACCGCGAGCCATCGTTCGCGGCCGGAACACGCACTGACAGAGAGCCCCGTGCGCACGATCGCCATCGTCAATCAGAAAGGCGGATGTGGAAAGACCACGACCGCCATCAATCTGGCAGCATTGTCGGCCAAGCGGGGGGCGGCGACGCTCCTCGTGGACATGGACCCGCAATCGCACTGCGCCGCCGGCTTGGGTATTCCCGAGGAGGCGATCGAAGGCGGCAGCACCAGCGTCATGCGAGGCGAGGCCGACACGCTCGACCCGGGTGAGCTCTGCTGGGAGATCGGGCATCGCTTTCACGTGCTACCAAGCACGGTGCTGCTCTCGGTCGTGGAAGCCCGAACCGGCGAAGACTCCGCAGACGTACAGGCCCGGCTCGGGCTGTTTCTGGCTCGGTGCCGCTCGCAGTTCGAGACCTGCTTCATCGACTGCCCCCCAGCGCTCGGCGTGCTGACCTTCGCGGCCCTCAGAGCTGCCAGTGAAGCGATCATCCCAGTTGAGACTGGGTACTTCTCGCTGCAAGGTGCGAGGCGACAGTGGGATACAATCGAGGCACTCGTCCGGCGGATGGGCCGCTCGCTGCCGCGGTGGATCGTTCCGACCATTCACGATCCGGGATCGAAACTCGCCGCCAAAATTCTGGACACGCTCACTCAGGAGTTCGAGCCGTGCCTGGCGCCCCTGGTGATTCGAGAGCACGAGTCGCTCCGGGAAGCCGCCAGTCTGGGGCAGCCCGTGTGCGACTTCGACCCGAACGGATCCGCCGAACAGGACTTTGCCGCGCTGCTGGACTGGCTTGAGACGCTGCCACGCACAGAGTCTGGGCTGCCGGACGTCGACGAGGCACCGGCTTCTCGAGCAAGCGAAATCATGCGCCGGCTCCAGACGGTGCGGCCGGAAGTGCCGCAGCCCGCCGACCGGCTTGCGCCGCTGCACTCGGGAGACGTGCGCCCGCATCAGGATGGATACGGGGCGTCGCTGACCGCCCACGGAGTCCGATTCCGCCAACCTGGAAGGCCCGATCAGATCGTTGCGGTCTGCGGCGACTTCAATGGCTGGTCGACGTCGGCGACACCGCTGCGGTGGAACACCGCCAGCGGCCATTTCGAGGCGACCGTGCCGCTGCCACCCGGCACGTATCGCTACCAGCTCGTTGTGGATGGTCGGCCCGGGCGCGATCCGTTCAATGTCGATGCCGCGGCTGACGGAGGGGAGGAGGCATCGACGACCAGCACCCTGCTGGTTGAGCCAGTTCCGGAGCAGGCATGAATCGCACCCGGCAGGAGATCGAGGCACTGGCCGACATCTTCGTCGGCCAGCCCCCACCCGTGCGTGACCTTCCCGCGGACCGCGTGGCCATTCTGCTCGAGGGGCACCTGCCGGTCCGCGGCGCGTTGTGGCGGCTCGCTGCGGCTGGTCTCGTTGCCGAGGGCAACTCGGCGACGCTGCTCGACGTCGATGACCGCCACCTCCACGCTACGGCACTCGGCGGTGCCATGGGGCCCGCCTCGACGGTTGAGCATCTCATCGGGGGCGTCGACGCGGGGCACCTGTGGATTCTCGCCGGAAGCGATATGCCCTCGTTGATGTCCGAGGTGCGCGCCGCTGACGAACTGATCATTGTGACCGGCGCCGATCAGGCTGCGGTGGTCGGCGCGTATCGCCTTGCCAAGCAGGTCATCACTGCGGCGGCGGACGGAGTGGGTGTGGGTGTGATCATCGCCGGCTCGCCCCAGGCAGTCGCTGACGAAGTGTGGGATCGTCTTTCGGAGACCCTCCGAGGGCACCTCAGCGTGGAGCCCCGACTGGTCGGCGTGCTTCCTCAACTCGACGTGTCTGCCAAACCTGACCGAACGACGGTGCCGATGCCGTCGGGTGGCGCCGCCGTGCTCTTTGACGTGATTCGAACGAGAGGATGCGAAACAGCTCCGACCGAACCGCCCGTGACGCGGGTGGAGACCGTGGCTCCGCCTGCCGTACGCACGCCTCAGATCGCCTCGCCTGAGCCCCACCCGACTGCGCCGCTGGCTCCGGCACCACCGTCGTCGGCGGGTGCACTTCCCGAGGGTCTTCACGCGGTCGAGATTGAAACACCACTTCCTGCTTCGATTCAGCTGGCATGCGATGCGTCGGGATGCCCACATCTGGTGACGGACGAAGCGGGCATGCCGCTGCTCGAGGCCGCGCGGCGGTGGGCATCAGGCCATCAGGCGTTGCTGGCTGCCGCGGTTGACGGCATTGATGCGAGGGCGGAGGTGATGTGCGACCTGCTGGTCGGCGATTACCACCGCGCCGCCGCCCTGGCGGGCGGACTCTGGACGGTCCACCTTGTTCATGACGGAGGCATGCTGGAAGTGCCACCGCCCGAATCAGGTCCCTTCGGCGGCTTCTGATCTCAATCTCGAAGGCGGGCTGTCCTGTCGTTGCCGCCCCGCAACGGGTGCGGTACCGTTCTCGGATGGCAGATTGTGCTTCGCAACGCTTGTCCCCACGCGGCCGCGTACTGGCCGCCCTGGTCGCGCTGGCCGCGGCGTCGCCGTTGGTGACGGCGGCGGTCCTCGCGCCCTCGCCGACCGGAGTGGGGACCCATCGGACACTTGGACTTCCAGCGTGCGGGTGGCAGACCAGCATGGGCCTTCCATGTCCGACGTGCGGCATGACGACGTCGTTCTCACATGCCGTTCGCGCCGACTTCATGGCCGCGGCCCTCACGCAGCCAGCAGGATTGCTCGTGTGCGTGTTGGTGGCCATGGCCTCGCTCGGCGGACTGTACGCGGCCTTGAGCGGCGCCCCGATGCAGCATGCCGCAGTGTGGTTCATGCGTCCGGCGGTCGTCTGGATTGGCATCGGTGTGCTTCTGGCGGGATGGGGCTGGAAACTGATTCAGGCGGGAGGTGCTGGTTGAGTCGGGTATGGATGCTCGTGGCTGCTGGCGGAGTGATCTGCACCGCAGGTTGCTCGGCGATTCTGCCGGCAATCAGTGCGGCGCTTGGCGCCAGCCAGGCCGGCGTGATCGGCGCAGCGGGGGCTGCGCAGAACTTTGAGTACCAAAAGTTGATCGAGGTCCTTCCCCGTTACGACGGTCTTGAGCCCCACTCGGTCGCCATCCTCGTTGATGCCCCGCTTGACCTGCAATACACCAAGCCGGACCTGATAGATCATGTGGCCGGTGGCCTGGCGACGCGGCTTCAGGAGCACGTGCCCGGCATCACCATCAAACATCCGATCGAGGTGCGGAACTGGCAGTTCACGACGCCGCAGTGGAATGCGCTGGCGTTCGGTGAGATGACCGAGGAGCTGGCGGTCGATCGCATCGTGCTGGTAGATCTTCAGGAGTTTCGGCTCCATCCACGCGGGAACAGGTGGCTCTGGGAAGGGCGCTGCAGGGCCTCGATCGGCGTTCTTGAGGCCGATGGCTACGACACGGACTCGTATGCAGATCTGTGGGAGGTCGCCGCGGCGTTTCCAGACATCGAAGGAATCGACCGCGACTCCGCGTCGGAGTGGGAGATTCAAACCGGTCTACTATCCGAGTTCATCAAGCGGACGAGTTGGCTTTTCTACACCCACCTCGAACCCAAGCACCCCGACAAGTACAACAAGTCGCTCGACCCGGAGATGGAATTGTGAGCAGGCGGTTCTGCCTCGGATTCGGACTGTTCGTGCTTTCGATCGGGCAGATGAGTGGGTGCAATATCGCCCAGGCTGTCGAGACGATCACGAGGCCAGACCCGGTCGTCGAAGCAAAGTATGAACTACCGCTCCGGCCGACCGTCATCATGTTCGACGACCAGCGCAGCATTGTGACACCAGTTCGCCTGCGTCGAGACGTCGCCGAGGAAGCCACCGTCGTGCTCATGGAGTGCGCCGACATGAGTGAGATGATCTCGCCGATGGACGCCATGCGGCTCGCGCACAAGCTCGATCGCGAAGGCCGCGCGTCGATCAGCGCCGTTGGCGCCGGCGTCGGCGCCGATCAGGTGATCTACGTCGAGCCGGTCGTCTTCTCCGTGCCCGGTGTCGTAGGAACGGCGGAGCCGCGAGCGGCCTTTCGCGTCAAGGTGATCGAGTCCGCGACACGCAAGCGGCTCTGGCCAGTTGACGACGATGGTGGCACGGCGGGGTGGGGCGTACAGGTGGTTCTCACGCGAGACGAGGCCATGCGGCTGGCGGCCCAGAGCAACTCCGCCGTGATGCGGGAGTTGGCTCGCCGCAGTGGCGATGAGATTGCCAGAATCTTCTGTGACACCGCCTACAGCCAGCACGGCAACCGACTGCTCGGTCAATGACCATCGCGGCGCATCTGGTGTCAGGCGTGTGGGCCCGGCTGCATCCAACGAGAGTGGCGGCGGTTCGGGCGTGTGCTGCTCGGCGAGGCGAGCAGATCCTGTCACTCGGAGCTCGAATCGAGGGCTGTCACGTTGTGATCCCCATGCCGGCCGGACGCATTGGTGTGGCGGCCGCAGCGCTCCGCCGCTGGTGTTCGGAGTCGCTCGGCCCGGACGACGTGCTCATCACCTGGGATGAGGAATCGGCTGCCGTGGGCAGGGAGACTTCGCAGCCCATCGGCATGATTCTGGACGGCTTGTCTGGAGGTTCGGCAACGCGCACGATGTCCATGGTGCTCGCCGATCGACATGCGGCGATTGTTGCGGCCTCGCCTGCGGTTCAGCATGCCGTCGGGGTCGTCGCGCCGGCGGCGGCGGCGGCGGCCGTCCCGCCGCCGTTGGATGTGAGGGAGCAGGCTGCTGGCGACGCGATCCGGGTTCATCTTGCGGCGGAGCCTCTGGGCGGCGACCAGTGCCGACCGCTGGTGCCACTGCTCGGAAGGCTGCGACTGCTGGGTCGGAATGTGTCGATTCAGATTGCCGGGACGCCTGAGCGGGCCATGCATGTCGTGGACATGCTTCGGGCAGTGGGCGTGCATGC
>CAZMPA010000128.1:0-2082 GCA_964567915.1 uncultured Isosphaeraceae bacterium
GGCTTCCATGGCTGCATCCACTCGATTGGTGCTTTGGCAATGGTCATCCAGCCGGTCGGCATGAGCGCCGTCATGATGGCAAGAAAGCCAGCGGCGCCGAGTCCGCCGATCAGCACACGGGACCTTCCGTCATCCGTCCGCTGCGACACCCAGTCGGCCCCACCCCAGAAGATGAGCGTCGCCCCAAGCATTGGAAGCCGCCACGTGCCCCCATCCTGCCATGGTCCGCCCTGCAACGGGTCAATCGGAATGACGAACCCGGCAACGACGGCGCACGCTCCGAGCACGATCAACACGCCACCGGGGAGCAGTTCTCCAAAGCCGCGGCGTGGTCCGACATCGCGAAACCGCTCCACCAGTCCGATTGCCATGAGCGCGGCGGCCGGCGGGAAGCACGGAAGGATGTAGGTCGGGAGCTTTCCCGATGAGATCGAGAAGAACGCGAGCGGAAGCACAAGCCAACAGACGAGCAGGCGGCTCTCGTCAGATGCGAAGCCCCTTCGGATGAGGCCGAGTATCGCCAGCGGCGCCGCAAACACCCACGGAATGAAACCGACACAGATGATTGGCAGGAAGAACCACCAGGGCTCCGGGTGCTGCGCCTCGCCGCCTGCAGTGAAACGGTGTACGTGCTCAACCCAGAAGAAGTAGTGCCAATACTCGTCCGATCGCTCATGGACCACGATCGCCCACGGGAGTGCCGTCAGAATGGCCGCCGCAGCCGGAATCCAGGGAAGCGTCAGAAGGTCCTTCCACCGCCCCGACCACGCCAGCCACGGCGCCAGCACAAGGCCTGGCAGCGCCACGGCCAAAAAGCCCTTGATGAGGAAAGCGGCTCCGCAAGCCACACCCGCCGCAACGAGCCAACCGAACCTTGAGCCCCCCTTCGCGCGCGTCGCGAGGTAGAAAAACACGATCGTTGCCGTGACGCACGCCGAGAATGGCGCATCCAGAATGGCGGTTGTTCCCAGAACCACAGGCTCCAGCGAGGTCGCCAGGACGACGCCCGCCAACGCCGCAAGGTCCCACCTGGCCGTCCATCGCCGCGTGAATAGCACGATGGCCGCAATGGCGACGCCCGACATCAATGCCGCCGGCAGCCGGAGGGCAAACGCGTTTTCGCCGAAGGCCAGGAATGACACCGCCGTCATCCAGTACCCGAGTACGGGCTTCTCGAAATACCGAATGCCCGCAAGATGCGGCACGATCCACTCGCCGGTGTCAATCATCTCGGCCGGAATCACGCCGTACCGCGCCTCGTCCGGAACGACCAGTGGCCTGAGTGAAAGGGGGAGCAGGTAGATCGCGATGAACATAAGCACCAGGCACCAGAGTGCCGTCTTCGCAAACGACTTCTGCTGTGCAAGCGTTGGAGTCTGCATTCTGGTCATATCGCCATCTCCCGAACAGCAACCCAGCCTTCCCGTCCGTCGACATGGCCACACGTCATGTGGCCCGGCTCAATGTCAGGTGGTATCAAAGTCGAGAGCGGCACACACTCGATGCCCTCGGCCGATGCCCGATCCAGAAAGTCCTCGAAGAGCGGCCGAAGCTTGCCGCCCTCGGTCTCTGTATGAATTGTGAGTACATCCTGCCCGTCTCGATTCATGCAACGCAAAAGATACGCGTTGAATGTCTCGTTAGTAATCCCGTTTCGCCCCACAGCCTCGTCCCATGTCGGAAGATTCACACTGACCTGTGGTGGACCCTGTTGAGGTTGAAACACTCCGTGCCCTCGGCAATCGCTCACAAAGGTGTAGCCAAGTCCATCTCGCGCCGCGAGCATGTCAGTTGTGCACCGCCAGCCCGGGGCCGCGGCGCAGGTCGGTGCTCGGCCAACGGCTTCTGCAATGGCATCATGCGCTCGCTGCATTTCCGTATGAAGCCGACCGGCGGACGCTGTGTGCGCCGCCATCTGCCACCAGTGATGGTCCCATGCGTGCGTACCGATCTCGTGCCCGTCGCGGCCCAGCTCAGCAAACTGCGGTGCGAGTCGCTTGTGAATGACCGGCCCGGGCCAGACCGTTCCCCGCAGCACGATGTCCCATCCGTAGATGCTTGGCGCCCCACTCCGCAGCATCT
>CAZMPA010000128.1:2092-6552 GCA_964567915.1 uncultured Isosphaeraceae bacterium
CGCCAGAGATGGCGGCCCATATTGTCGGGTCCGGCGGTCAGGAAGAATGTCGCGTTGATGCCTCTCGCATCAAGGACCCGACGCAGTGCCGGGAGTCCGTCACGCGTCCCTCGATACGTATCGACATCGATACGAAGGCCCAGCTTCATGCGCCCGTCGGCGCCTCCGTGGGCGCCGGCGACGCGGCGAGAGTTCGCACGTGATCCTCGATGAACCAGTCCACGGTCCGGGCAACTGAGTCTTCGGTCGAGATCGTGGGCACCCAATCGAGTACGCGTTTCGCGTTACGAATGGATGGCCTGCGATGCTGGACGTCCTGATATCCCTTGCCGTAGTACCTACCGCTCTCAACGACGCGATAGCCAGCGAAGGGTGGGAACCGATGCCGCAATGGGTGCTGGTCAAACCTGGCCACGATCATTTCGGCCAGTTCCTTGATGCTCGCCTCGTTCACAGGATTACCGACGTTGATGATCTGGCCGCTGCTTCGGCCGTCGGCATCGTCGATCATGCGGAACAGGCAGTCGACGCCCTCGGTCACATCCGTGAAGCACCGCTTCTGCTCGCCGCCATCGACGAGCTGAATCGGCGTGCCCTCGACGAGGTTGAGGATGAGCTGCGTGATGGCTCTCGATGATCCAATTCTTGCCGCATCCAACGTGTCCAGGCGCGGGCCAATCCAGTTGAACGGGCGGAAGAGTGTGAAGTCGAGACCGTCCTTGGCGCCATAAGCCCAGATCACCCGATCAAGCAACTGCTTGGAGCAGGAATAGATCCATCGCTGCTTGTTGATTGGCCCAGTGATGAGGTTCGAGGAGTCTTCGTCGAACGACTCGTCGGTACACATGCCGTACACCTCGCTCGTCGACGGGAAGATGATCCGCTTGCCGTACTTCACGCAGTCGCGGACGATCTGAAGATTCTGTTCAAAGTCCAGCTCGAACACGCGAAGTGGATTGCGAACGTATTCGATCGGCGTCGCAATAGCGACGAGCGGCAGGATGACATCACACTTGCGGACGTGGTACTCCACCCACTCACGGTTGATCGAGATGTCGCCCTCGACGTAGTGGAATCCTGGTCGGTCGACGAGGTGCGAGACGTTGGTCGCCCGCAGATCCATTCCGTAGACCTCGTAGTCGTTCGCGAGAAGTTGCTCCGACAGATGGCTGCCGATAAAGCCATTCACGCCCAGGATGAGGACCGACCGCTTACGGGGCGCCGCTACAGGGGCGGACTGGCCGAGCCTCATTCCCTCGCAGAGGTTCAGTTCCGAAGCCAGATTGGTCCCTGTGGACCACACGCCCTCCGACGTCTGGGCGGCGTCGATTCGGACCGCGCCCTCGCCGCATGCCACCGTCAGCGGGTCGCATGACAAGATGGTCCCGGCCGCGGCACCGGGTGCGCCCGGCATGGTGACGGCGTCCCAGATCATTACCTTGCGGTCACCCGCCCATGTGAAGGCGCCTGGCCACGGATGCGTGACGGCGCGAACGAGGTTACGAACCGCTTTGGCCGAATTGTCCCAATCGATGAGACCGTCATCCGGGCACCGCCCTGGCCACGTCGTGGCCTGAGACTCGTCCTGCGGCGTCGCCCTTGCGGTCCCATCTGCGAGTGTCGGGATTGCCGCGTCAAGCAAGGTGGCCGTTGCCGCAACGAGCCGCGCGGTCAAGGCCGCCGCCGTGTCGTCCCCGTCGATCTCCACCCGCTCCTGCGCGATGATCCCGCCTGCATCGGCTTGCTCGGTCATTTCATGAAGCGTGATGCCGGTTTCGGACTCTCCGTTCACCAGCACCCAGTTGATCGGACACCGACCGCGGTACTTCGGCAGAAGGGATGCATGCAGGTTCCAGCACCGGCCCGGCGTCACGCCGAGCATGCCTGGCCCAATCATGCTTCGGTAATGGGCCGAAAGGATGCCGTCGGGCGCCATGTCTCGCACACGCTCCACCCAGATTGGATGGTTCGGTTCGTCGGGCGCGTGTACGGGTACGCCATGTTCGGCCGCGATTCTGGCGACCGACCGAAACCAGCCACCCTCCGCCGGGTCGTCGCGGTGCGTGAAGACAGCCGCGATCTCTACGTCGCTGCGAAGCAATGCCTCAAGCGCAGCCGCTCCGATCTCGTGATACGCGAAGAGAACGACTCTCATGCCTGTACCTGCCTTTCGAGCGCGGCCGCCTTGGCCGTCTCCTTCGCCTCAGCGCCGTCGAGCATCGACGTGCCAGCGATGTGATCAATGAAGTAGCGGGGCCTGCCACGTACATCGTGGTAGACCCGGCCGAGATACTCGCCCAGAAGACCCATCGCGACGAATTGCGCGCCCACGAAGATGAACAGAATCGCGAAGAGCGTGAACACACCTTCCGCCGCCCACTCGGCGCCGAAGAGAATGCGGCCCACCAGAAGGAGTAAACCGAAACAGACGCCGCCAGCCGCAATGGCCACTCCGAACCACGACAACAACCTGAGGGGCGTCGTCGTCATGCTCGTCAGGAGATCGAATTGCAGGTTGACGAGCTTCCAGAGACTGTACTTCGACTCACCGGCGGCCCGCTCGGCGTGGGACACCTCGATCTCCGAGGCACGCTTGGCGAAACTGTTGGCCAGGACCGGAATGAACGTGCTGCGTTCGCGACACTGGAGCATCGCATCAACGACCGGGCGACGGTAGGCGCGAAGCATGCAGCCGTAATCGCTCATGCCGACGCCGGTGGACTTCTTCACCATCCAGTTGATCCTCGCCGAAGCGAATCGCCGGAAGAACGAGTCCTGCCGGTTCATTCTGATGGTGCCGACGACGTCGTTTCCCTCTTCGATCTCAGCAACCAGCCTTGGGATCTCCTCTGGCGGGTTCTGCAGGTCGGCGTCGAGGGTGATCACAATCTCGCCGCGGGCATGCCGGAAGCCGCACATGATAGCGGCGTGCTGGCCGTAGTTGCGATTGAGGACAATGGCGCGAATCCGCCCGTCATGACGAACCGCTGCAGCACCCAGCTTCTCGGTGGACCCGTCGCGGCTGCCGTCGTCGACCAGCACGAGTTCCCACTCGTTCTCAAGCGAGTCTGCCGCCGCGACGATTCGCTGCACAAGTTGGTCGATGTTGTCCTGCTCATTGAAGACAGGAACAACGATGGACACCGACATGCTCATGACGCGACCTCCGAAACCGTGTCGCAGACCGCTGCGACGACCTCATCTACATCCGATTCACTCATCCCGGGGAAGAGCGGGAGCGAGCAGATCTGCGAGCCAACACAATCGGTGTGCTCCAGTGACCCCGCCGCGCGCCATCGGTCGGTGTTGGCTGCATACCACGCTTGCGTATGTATGGGTCTGAAGTGAACGCCGCTGCCGATGTTGCGTTGCTTCAGCACCGTCATGAACGAATCGCGGTCCGTGGCGTCGCCTTCGATTCGCACGATGAACAGGTGCCAGGAGTGCCGACGCGTGCTGTCGGCGTCACCGAGGGGCCGCACGCCAGGGACGTCGGAGAGGCGAGATCGGTATCGCTCTGCGAGAACCGTGCGGCGTTCGATGAACTCGTCCAGTCGCGCGAACTGGCGAAGGCCAAGCACGGCGTTCATGTCCGGCAGGTTGTACTTGAATCCCGGCTCAAGGACTTCAGCCTGTGGCGACCGCCCCTGCTGGCCGCGTTGCCAGGCATCGACGCCCAGACCGTGAAACCGGAGCCGCCTGATGCGGCCACCGAGTTCGGAGTCGTCGGTGACGAGGACGCCTCCCTCGCCGCTGGTGATCGTCTTGATGGGGTGCATGCTGAAGATCGCGGTCCCCGTCGACCCGACCTCTCCCCCATCTGCTCGGACAGTGCCGACAGCATGGGCCGCATCTTCAATCAGTGGAATGCCGTGGTCGCTCGCCAGTTGGCGGATCGGCGTGATGTCGATCGCAGCCCCTGCGAAGTCCACAGGAATGATCGCTCGCGTCCGGCTGGTAACCGCAGCTGCGAGGGAATCCGGCGACACCATGAGTGTGTCAGGGTCGACATCAACAAACACCGGAGTCGCGCCCGCCATGGTGATGAGGTTGGCTGTTGAGACCCACGTCATGGACGGGGTGATGACCTCGTCGCCCGGACCGATGTCGAGTGCGTGCAGAGCCAGATGCATGGCGGCCGTGCCGCTGGTTACCGCAACGGCGTGCTGGCACCCCAGACGGCTTCGAAACGCCTCTTCCAATTCGGCGCACCTCGCCCCGGTCGTGATCCAGCCGCTTCGGAGCGTGTCCGCAACGGCCGCCACGTCCTCCTCGGTGATCGAGGGCTTGGCAAAGGGCAGGAATTCCGATCTCACAGGGGGCGCTCCTAGCCGCGCATGGTACCGGGAACGCCTATTGGGCAGGGTTTTCGAGTGGTGGATGCAACGTGATGCCGCCCCGCAGCATCAGCAGGGCCCCTACGCCGCCCCAGGCGAATTCGAAGGCGCGCGGGAAACTCA
>CAZMPA010000129.1:0-6498 GCA_964567915.1 uncultured Isosphaeraceae bacterium
CCCAGTCGCTGCGCGACAGCTCGCCCGCACGCGGGGGAGCAGAAACGCAACCTTCATCGCACTGGATTCAGCCGCAAGGGAGGGAGCGGAAGCGCAACCATCATCGCGCAGCACTCAGGCGAGCGCCGCTCGCAAGTTCCCATCATGTGCTTCAAGATGCCGTGCAGCGGCGTCCGGCGTAATGCCGCAGCGAACCGCGACGACGGCTGTCTTGGCGTGCCCGTCGCAAGCCTCAATCCAGTCTGCCGCTTCGGCGCGTCCCATGTGGGGCGCGTACACCTGCAGGATCCGGATCGCGCGGTCAAGCAATTTGTCGTTGGTGGCGCTGATGTCCACCATGAGGTCGCCGTGCACTGCCCCGAGCCGCACGAACACTGCCGTCGAGAGCGCATTGAGCGCCGTCTTCGTGGCCGTGCCGGCTTTGAGGCGAGTTGATCCAGTGAGTAACTCGGGGCCCGTGTCCAAGACGATCAGCGTGTCGCAGCCGGGGGGTGGGTCACGGTGGCTGCATGTCAACAGGGCGGTGGAGGCGCCACGGGCGTGCGCCGAAGCGATGCCGCCAAGCACCCACGGCGTTGTGCCGCCTGCAGCAATGCCGATGACCGTGTCGCCTTCGCAGATCCCCGCACGCTCCAGATCGTCGTCGGCTGCATGCGGGTCGTCTTCCCGGGCCTCACTGGACTTCCGAAGCGCCGCATCGCCTCCGGCGATGATGCCGACGACCTGGCTGGGGTCGGCGCCGAAGGTCGGCGGGCATTCTGATGCATCCAGCACGCCGAGGCGTCCGCTGGTCCCGGCCCCCAGGTAGAACATGCGACCTCCCGGCCGCATCCGCTCGGCAATGTCTTCCGCCAGGTTCGCCAACTCCGCGGCGGCCCGCTCGACCGCCTGAATGGCTACGTGTTGATCGCCAGAGATCATTCGCACGAGATCCGCAGTCGAGACAAGGTCCAGCACGCCCTCCGAGTCTGCGTGACGCTGCTCGGTCGAGATGTGTCCACGGTCGGGTGGAAGCGGCGGGGGCATGGTGGCAGCCTACCGCGACGGGGGCCTCCACATCAAAGCAACAGCCCCGCCCAGCCGAGGCTGGACGGGGCTGTGTGTGATCAGGTCGAGTGATCAGTGCTCAGAAGAGCGGTGTGCGATCACACCATCTCCTTGAGGTTCTTGAGCGCCGTGAACTTGACGACGTTCTTGGCCGGTTTGGCCGCGAACCACTGCTCTTCACCCGTGAACGGGTTCTTGCCGAAGCGACGCTTGGTGGCGGGCTTGCGGTGCTTGCGGATCTTCATGAGGCCGGGGACCGTGAAGGTGCCGGGGCCGCGGCGACCGAGGTCCTTCTTGACCATGCCGGCCATCGCATCGAAGACGCTCGCGACTTCCTTGCGGCTGAGGCCGGTGCCATCGGCGATCTCACCGTAGATCTGAGTCTTGGTGCGGGGCTTTGCCTCGGCGGTCGCCTTGGCCTTCTTCCGCGTGGTCTTCTTCCGAGTGGTCTTCTTTGCCATGTGCAGGAATCCTTTCTGCTCTCGAATGATCCGGGCCGGTTCCACCGGCCCGCTGGCGTGGGGAAACATTCGAGCCACATGCTCGAATCGAGCGGGACTGTACTGCTGTGTGGGCCACCAGACAAGCAGGATTCGCCTGTATTTTCAGGGTTTTTTGGCGGGGGACACTTTCGTTATCCCGTGATTTCAGGACTTTCCACGACTTGGCGCGGCACCGTCCGCCGAGTACTCGCCCGCGGTGCACGCCTTCGTCAGTCCGCGAGCGAGGCCAAGCCATTCCAGACATCGTCGATCCATCTCATTGCCGTTTCGCGGTCCATCAGGGGTTCAGTCCACGTAAACATGGCACGGAGCACACCCTTATGCAGCAGGAGGGGGACGAGAATTGGGAAGCCTCCAAAGTGAATCGCGGCGGTCATATCGATGCGATCGGTGATGAGCGGAGGGTGATCTCCCGTGAACGGCAACCTGCCGACGTTGGTGGGGCAAAAGCCGTGGGTATAGGCGCCATCGACGTCAACGCTTGCCACGTCTGATGCGGCAAGATCTTCTGGGAGAAAATTGTGCGGAGGGGCATAGACAGGATCGAGCCGCGTCTCGAGTTCACGGCGAAGTCTGTGGGCGAGGTCCCACGGGTCGTCTTCCGAACTCACGCCTCTCAGAATCACGCGATGGCAGTACGCGGCCATCTGCAGGTCTTTCGTTGCCGGCGGCTCGGCAAACAGCCGCCGCATGTCAATAGGAATGAAGATGTCGGCATCAATTGGCCGCCCGGCGTGCAGGGCTTGCGCTCGAGTCATGGCAGCGACCAGCCCGCCAAGCACGGTTGTTCCCCGCTCGTGACAGCGAGTGTGGAGCCGCGCCGCGACCGCTTGCGGCAGGGTCCGCTGCGAGATTCGGCTTCGCCGCTGCTCAATCGCGGCGTCATGGTCATAGGTCCAGCGTGACCCCGGAGGCGTGTCAACATCGGCTTGCATTGTTGCGAGCCAGTCCTTGCGATCGACGAGTTCGGCCAGTCGCTGCTCAGCCGGTGGGGCGAGGGGGACACGCGTCTGGTGGGGCTCCTCGCCGCGGCAGAGGCAGCCCGCGATGCAGAGCATCTGGTCCAGCATTCCGGACATGGACCGCCCGTCTGCGACCGCGTGGTGAACCTTGAGAAGGATTCGCCACTGGTCGCCCTGGGCTGTCGGCACAAAGCGGGCTTCCCAGAGTCTCCGGCGGTCGGGAATCTCCTCGTGCAGCAACTGCTCCCAGATGGCGATGACTTCGGCGTCGCTCTGGGCGTGTTGGAGCGTGAGGGGGATGTCCTCGAACCGGACGTCGTGGACGAAGTCCGGGATTGGGTCGCCTTCGCTCAGCCGGCATTGGAGGATCACGTGCCGCTCAAACAGGTGCTTCGCCGCCGCACGGAAGATGTTCTCGGTCATTGGCCCGGTGCCCTCGGCCAGAATGGCCATGGTGCTGGCGCCCAGGAACTGCCTGGCGCTCAGCGCGGTGGCCGCCTCCCAAAAGCCGAGCGGACGAATGGTCTGGACGGGGATGGGTGTCGCCATGGTGGCGGGAGGGTAGTCAATCCGAATGATCCGTCCAAACAGACGCTGGGACCGGGGCGCATTTTCAATCTTGGGCTGGCCCGCCGGCGTTTGCGGGGCATGATGTACTTATGCCTCCTGGACTTCCATTCATTGCGATCGGGCTCGTCTTGCTGGCCGTGGGGCTGGTGGCGTCGCTTCTGGAGTCCGCCGGGGGCGATTGAGCCGCTTTATAGCCCCCCTGGCCTCGCTGTCCCCCCCAGGTTGACAGCTGAACACCCAATTCACTGTAAGTCTCTTGCACGGGGGCGGTTGTGAACGTGATGCTGCGCCGACACCTCGGTGGACGAGGTGGGGGAGATTCGGTGTCATGCTTGCACTCTTGACCGCTGCCGCACTCATCGCCGCGCCGCAGGCCCGGCCCGGCAATCCAAACATCATTCTGATCATGTGCGATGACCTCGGAGTGGGCCAACTGGACCTGCTGGGATGGGACGGCGTGGACGCGTCGCTCCCGCTGCTTGGCGCCCTCTCGGAGTCGTCGGTTCGCTTTACGAATGCCTGGTCGATGGCCGACGGTGCTGCGAGCCGCGCCGCCACCCTGACTGGCCGCTATCCACTCCGAAACCGTGTGGTCGGCGACGCGGCTGCCGGGATCGTCGCCCCCACGCAACTGCACCCGGCGGAATGGACCATGCCGGACATGCTGGAGTACGCCGGCTTCCAGACGGCGCTGATCGGACGACACGATCTTGGCCGCAATGGCCCCAACGGTGTGGCGTCGCCGGTGTACGCAGCCGGCTTCGACACGTTTGTCGGGCCGATTGAAGCGATGCCTGCCAATGACGGAAGCGTCGGGGGTCAGGTGCCGGCCGGGACGTTCTCCTGCGGTGTGCCAGAGGGCATTGGTGCGTGCTGCCTGTCGGCCGACGAATGTGTGGACGGCCTGGCAGCCATTGACTGCCTGACTGCAGGCGGTGTTCCACGCATGGAAGCGAGCGAAGGTGGCTGGACTGTGTCTGCGGACTGCGACGCTGGATGCAGTGCTGTCAACTTCAACACACTCAATGGACACTTCCGATGGGTCGAGACTGAAATGGACCTCGAGTTGGAGGCTCCACGACAGTGGCTGCGAACCCAGTACAGCAGCTCACGCATCACGGAGGAGGCCGCTGATTGGGTGGCCTCGCAGCAACACCATCCGCCCTGGTTCTGCATGCTCTCCCTCCCCGCGCCAGCCGGCACCTCGCAGCCCGCCCCGACGGCACTCGTCTCGGGTGGCGGGACGCCCGCCTCGTGCGACCCGGAGGACGACCCGGAAGGCGCCGCGGTCGCGATGCGGGCCGCAGTTTGAGGCATTGGACGCTGAACTCGGCCGCTTCTTCGAAGAGATTGAACTCGGCGAGTGGGATGGCGACGAGTTCGTCCTCGACCAGAACGAACTCACCCGACACTGGATCATCCTGACCTCTGACGGTGGCTCCGACGGCCGGCTCACACACACGCCATTTGATCCGACGCGAGCGGGGGGCACGCTCTATCAGACGGGGCTGTCGGTGCCGTTGCTTGTGGCTGGGCCCGACGTCGTTGCCCCCGATCGTGACAGCGATGCGCTGGTGAGTCTGACGGACCTGTTTGTCCTCATGGCGGAGATCTCCGGCGTTGATCTGGCCGAGCACGTCGATCCCGCCCGTCCGCTCGACGGGCAGCCCATGATGTCGCTGCTGACGACGCCCGGTTCGGCGGGCCCTCGAAGTTTCGTGCATGCCGACCGCGGCGTGAGCGTCTTTGCAAGCGGGCTCGGCGGTGTGTGCGCATTCGGCAATGGGTGCGAGGACTACCGCTACGCGGCGGCCGCGGATTGCGAGCAGCGTGGCGGCACCTTCTACCCACGGGGCGGGCAGTTCGACGACTGCTGCGCGTATTGGGAGGCGATCGGCGCTCCTGAGGAGTATGCAGTCCAGGCCACCAGGGCGTGGACCGTCCGGAATCTTGACCATAAGTTGATACTTCGCCTTGGGGCGACGTGTCCGCGGTCGGACAGTTGCGAGTTGGAGTTCTACCGCCTGCCCGCCCCGGTGCCGCCTGTGGTCTCTGGCGTTGAGTCCGCGGCGACTCGCATTGCCATTCCGCCGGCCGACCCGGCTGACGCTGCCGCGCTCGACGCCTTGCGGGCCGAATTGGCATCGCTCATCGAGTCTGAGCCGTACTGCGTGGGCGACTGCAATCGAGACCGCCGCGTGGACGCGAGCGATTTGATTGGCGTCCTCGGCGACTGGGGCACCTCTCAACAGGGCAATGTGAGCGGGCTGGGGAGCTTTCATGATGTGACGCAGGACGGCGTCGTGGGGACCGACGATGTTCTGGCTGTTATTCATGGCTGGTCCACGAATTGCAATGGGCAGACGCCGTTCCCCGACCCGTACGAGGACCTGCCCGTGTACGAGGGCACCTGGCAGCATCCATGGTCTGTGGCGGCGCCGCTTGATTGCTTCTGGCCCTGATCCGTCAGGGGTATGCTGGGCTGATGCACTTCGATGACCCAGATGCCATGCGTTCGATCTCTGAACAGATGCCCGGATACTTCTTCATGAAGGACCGCGACAGTCGCTTCCTCGGCTGCAACCGACAATTCGCCGAGTTCGCGGGTGAGACGATTGACAGCATTGTCGGCAAGCACGAAACCGAGATGCCCTGGGCCGACGAGGCCTCGCACTTCATCGAGGACGACCGCCGCGTGATGGAGTCCGGTGTCGGGTTGATCAACTACCACGAGCCCAAGCACGGGCACACGATCATCACTAACAAGGTGTCGTACCGAAACGCCGACGGCGAGATCGTCGGCGTGATCGGCAACTTCATCATCGTGCCGGATTAGGTGCCTGTCCCCCTCCAGGGGGGACGGCCGGCTCATGCAAACGCCGCGGCCTCCGAAGAGACCGCGGCGTCGGGTTTCACAGTGGCGAGCCGCGGATCAGCTGCAGCCGAACTCTCCGAGCAGGGCAAGCAGGTCATCGACGTCATACGTCGTGCCGAACTCGCCGATGAGTGCCAGCAGGTCATCCACGGTCGTGGCGCCGTCGCCGTTGAGGTCCCAGGCGCAGCTGGAAGTCTCGCACTCGTCCGGGATGCCGTTGCCGTTGTTGTCCTGGCTGTCGCCGCCGGCAATGTCGCAGGCGTCGTTGGTGCCGTTCTCATTGCAGTCGGCCCATGAGCCGAGCGTGCCCAGGGATGAGCCATTGGCCTGGAAGGTCGTGCCGAGCGCGTTGCGACCCTGGAAGAGCGCTTCGACCATGATCTCACTGTCCAGGCCATAGGCCGTCAGGCGCCCGATCAACACGCCGTACCCAGCGGTGCAGTCGTCGGTCACCATGGCCTGACCATCGCCCAGCTACTCGGTCCCAAGGACATAACACGTTCCATTGATGGCCCAAATGGCGCCGCCGATTTCGAAGTTG
>CAZMPA010000130.1:0-6482 GCA_964567915.1 uncultured Isosphaeraceae bacterium
TGGATCCAATGACCTGGATGACGGTGCCGGTGCTGGCCATGTCGTGTCCTGCCGTTCTGTGGAAAGGGGGGCGTTGAAGTGGGGCTGGCAGCCACGCCGCCAACCCGATCGAGCCGAGCAGGATAGTGGTTTCGGGCCCCATGTGCCACCGCTTGGAGCCCTGCTCGGGTACCATCCGCCCGTCTCAGACCATGCGATTCCACCTCATTGACAACGTGCAGGAAATGGACGGCGATCGGATCGTCACCCGCAAGCAGGTCAGTGCCGCCGAGGAGTACCTCGCGGACCACTTTCCGGGCTTTCCAATCCTTCCCGGCGTCATGATGCTGGAAGCGATGCTGCAGGCCGCCCGGGCACTTCTTGAAGCCCGCGGCGGCGGCCAATGGGTGGCCGGCGGCGTGCGAGCCGTCAAGTACGGCGCCATGGTGAGGCCCGGGCAATCGCTCCGGGTGGAGGTGACGGTATCCGAGCCGGACGACGACGGCGTCGTGTCGTGCAAGGGCACTGGCACCGTGGAAGGCGAGCCCGGAGACGGCGATACCGCTATCTCCGGCAGGTTTACCATGCGGCCACCGGCATTGCTGTCGGCGGCCCAACTGCAGGAGTCGGAGACGACATGCTCATGACCAAGGATGACATTTTCGGGAAGGTCAGCGAGGTGCTGGAGGAGGCGTTGGGGTGCGATGACGACGAGATCACGCCGGAGGCCAGCCTGACGGCGGACCTCGGCGCTGAGTCGATCGATTTTCTCGACATCGTCTTCCGCCTCGAGAAGGCGTTCGGAACCCCCGACAATCCGTTCAAGATCGATCAGGGGGAACTCTTCCCCGAGAACGTCATGGACAACGCCGACTGGGTACAGGACGGCAAGTTCACCGACGCCGGCTTGGACATGCTGCGTGAGCGAATGCCGCACGTGGATTTCTCTGCCTTCGACGCCGACCGCGACGTTGTCAAGGTGGGGGACCTCATCACGGTGCAGTCGCTCGTTGACTTCGTCTCGATCAAGCTTGAGGGCAACGCGGGCTGATTGCCCGCTCGCGAGCGCCATGCGGTGGATGTGGATCGACAGAATCGTGGAGCACAGCCCGGGCGAGCAGCTCGTGGCGATCAAGAACACGAGTCTGGCCGAGGAGCATCTGCACGATCATCTTCCCGCGCGAGGGGATGAGCCCGCCATGCCGCTCATGCCTGCGTCGCTCATCGTCGAGGGCATGGCGCAGACCGCTGGCATCATGGTTGGCGCCGTGAATGACTTTCGCGAGAAGGTGATTCTGGCCAAGATCGCCAAGGCCGAATTCGGCGCCGACATCCTTCCTGGCATGACGATTCGATACACGGCCACCATGGACCGAATTGACGCCGCTGGCGCCGTGACCCGCGGCGTCGTGGAAGCACGCACGAACGATCCCTGCGGCGGCGGTGACGTGTGGCAATTGATTGGCCGGATCAACCTGATGTTCAGCCACGTCGATCAGAACATGGCGGGGCTTGAGTTTCCCGAAGAGAACTTTGTCTTTGGTGACAACTTCAAAGCCGTCTGGGGCGCGTCCGGGCTGGTGTGCTGAACACGTGCGGTTCCGCTCCCTCGCTTGCGGGGGAGCTGTCGCGAAGCGACTGAGGGGGTGTGTGCTGCTGCCAACGACGTCGATGTCGATGCTGGAACACTTCCCCCCTGGCTGGGGGGGCCCGGCGCTCCCCCGCCAGTGGGGACGGACGGCTGGGGGGCGGCGCCCGCCTGGCCCCCCGCACGGGGGGGGACGGACGCGCGGGTGCGTTGCAGACTACTTCTTTGAATTGGAGAGGGCCCCAGCAATCGCCCCTCCGACGGCTCCTCCAACGCCTCCGCCGATGGCGCCAGCACCGGAATCGACGCCCAGCAGTTTGGAAACGAGCACTGCAAGAACGGCCGCAATGACGGCGCATATGACGGCCAGAACAACTGGCTTCATGGCTGGTCCTTTCTATTGGCCCGTTGCTCGGCTTGCTTTCTGGCAATCCAGCCGCCCACGCCGCCACCAATCATGGCGCCGCCGATCGTCGACACGGGGTCGAGGCTCAGCAGCGACACCAGGTAGAGGGCGATCAGACCCGCCCCGGCAGCGGCCAGAACAATCCAGGTGAGCGTCACCATCACGCTTGGGCTTCTCTCAAGTGCGACAGAACGGCCGCCGGCACAATGTCTGCGAGTTTCTCGACGTCGCCGCCGAGTTCCACGATCTGTCGGATCAGGCTCGACGACGTGAATCCGTACTTCTCGTCTGTGATGACGAAGACGCTTTCGATGTCGGCGACCTGTCGATTGGCAATGGCGAGTTGACACTCACTCGCCAGATCTGTGACATTTCGAATGCCCCGGAGCAGGGCGGCGGCGCCGATGCTGCGGGCAAAGTCAACGGTGAGGCCCCCATATGCCTGCACCTCCACTGGGGCGCCGGCCGGCTCGCTTGCCAGAAGGTCTGCGACGACGCCTCGCATCAAGGCCAGTCGGACGTCCGGATCAAGCATGTGCCTCTTGTCGGGGTTCTCCCCGATGCCGACGATGATGCGGTCAAACAGCCTTCGAGATCGACTGATGACGTCGAGATGCCCGAGGGTGGGCGGGTCGAAGGAACCGGCATACAACGCCACGTGCTCGGCCATGGGCGGGATTGTACGAGGGCTGGAGGTCCTACAGGCCACACAGGCGATACGCGTCCGCGGTTCCGCCGCAATTCCGCCGTTCTCGCCCGCTTGATGGCTGGAATCATCGGGGATTGAATTGGATGGTGCCTCTGTTCAGGTGGGTCCGGGCTCGAACCGCCTCCTCGAGCCTCCGCCCGAACACCTGTTCCTCCTTCTTCTCCTCTCTCGTTCAGGTGACGCGGCTCAACCCAACGCAACGCCCGAACACACGCCGTCGGCCACGTGGCCGGCGGCGTTCTCCATTGGAGGATCAGCGGTACTGGACGTTGTCTCGGCCGGGCACGATGGCGTCGGCAATCTGAATCACCTCGGCGAACGACTCCTGCGCCTGCTCCCGATTCCAGCAGTTTGGCAGCACCTTGGCCTCCGCAATGTGCTCACTCGTTGCCACCGCGTCCCCTGCGATCACGATGGTCCGTCTCGGCTCGGCCACCAGAATGCCGCAGCATCCGGGGGTGACGCCGGCCGCCGGAAAGAGATCGACCCCCTGTGTGATGGAGTCCTCGGGCGGCGTGAGGCGCTGCAGCAGGGCGAGTCGCTGCCTGAGCGGCTCCACGCCACCGTCTTCGGGGTGCTCCTCTGCCAGCAGCAACGCCTCGTGGGCTGCCTCGTGGGCGGCCGCGATCTCGGTTTCGAATGCAAGCCAGGTTGCGTTGGGAAACGCCGCCAAGCCTCGCATGTGATCGGGGGTGGCGCTTGTGAGGAAGACGTGGGTCACATCACTGGGCCTGATCGGACTCCGCTCCGAAAGTTTCGCCGCGAGAACCGCGCCCGGAAGGCCGGGGTCGATCAGCATGCGAAGGTCCCCTGCTTCCACGAGCGTGGTGGTGGCGTGTCCGGTCCGGACACCCGGAGGCTCGTTCCACAGAGGATGCGATGACAAGGCTCCGATGGAGATGACGCGAACGGTTGGAATCATGTGGGGACGGTACTGCGCCGGGCCGACCCGGGGCGGGCGTATGCTGACCGCATGACTCGATTGATACTGTCCGCCGCGGCCGGTCTGCTTCTGAGTTCTTCCTCGCTCGCTGGAGAGGCGCTGCCCTGGTACTTCTCGCTTGGTGAGTCGTCCATGCAGCTGCGGGCACGCGTGCCGGTGGCTCGCCAGGTGGTGCTCGTTCCGGATCTGGCCACGCTCGTCGACGAAGTCTCCCGGTGGTCACCGCAAGGGCACTGGCCCGTGTTGATCGAGGACGATGTTCTGGCCCCCATGTTCATTCGCCGGTTCAAACCGCAGGCGGTGTATCGCCGCAAGGCGGTGGGCGGACCTGCGCCATCGGCCAGTGCGATCTCAAACGCTGCCGCTGCAGCGTGGGGCGGTGCCGCCGGCACAAGCCCACGCGCCGCCGCCGCTGCCGCAGGCCTGCCCGTCCCTGCTGGCCTGGTGATCTCAAGCCCGGGCGACCCGGCCGTGGCCGCTGCGGTCCTGCTCGCTGCCGGTCGCGGTCAGGACATCGCCTGGATGAATGACAAGGCGGGCGGAAGCGCGGGGACGCTGGATCGAGGCCGGGCCGAAGCATTGATGGTGGCGGTTGAGAACGCGGCCCGCGGCACCGGCCTGCGGTGGGACGCGCTCGGTGACGACATCGACACGCTGACACTGTGTCGCAAACTGTCGGGGAAGGCGAAGACTGCCGCGCCAACCGCGATCAATGGCGAGGACGTCGTCGCCATCACAGATCTGCTGGGCCGTAGGCGAGACGGCGGGCGATGGGCGGTGGCCGGATGGATTTTCGGCCGCGCAGACCGGGCGGCCTGGATGGCCAACTGCAGCCTGTTTCTGCCCCGCATCGAAGTGTGGCTGTGTGATACCTACCCCGACACCGAGCCGTGGTCGAAGTGGGGCATGTCGCCTGCCGCAACGGTCCTTGAGCAGGCGACCTACAAGGTCGACCTGGTGACGGTCGCGACCCTCGCCACGCTTGCCAATGCGTCGCCTGCCGGCCTGGCGACGGACATCGCCCTGATGAACAGCAAGGGCAACGCAGACTTCTTCCGAGTGGCGGGTGACGAGGACGGCGATCCCGGCGACCTGCCCGTGCTGGATCGCCCGGCTGCGCTCTCCATGATTCACAGTTGGTCGCTCTCCGCGCCTGGAAGCGACGCCACGGTGGGCGGCCGATGGCTGGAGCGGGGGGTGTACGCCTACGTTGGTTCCGTGGCGGAGCCGCAGTTGTCGGCGTTCGTGATGCCCGAACTGATGGCGCAGCGGATTGCAGGTGGTGTTCCGTTTCTGGTCGCGGCAAGGTGGTGGCCCGATGGAACCAATCCGATGGCCAGGCCTTGGCGAGTGAACACGATTGGCGACCCGCTCATGCTCGCGCCGCCGCCCAGGGGCTCCATGCGGCGGCTTACGCCAGCGGCGCCGCTCCGCGGCGGGGAGGAAGATGTCCTTGCCTTCGCGACCGACGCCATGCGAACCGTGGAAACCAGCCCGAGCGACCAGACCTTCGCTGCGGCCATTGGCGACG
Organism: uncultured Isosphaeraceae bacterium; assembly: GCA_964567915.1. Lineage (GTDB taxonomy): Bacteria > Planctomycetota > Phycisphaerae > Phycisphaerales > SM1A02 > UBA12567. The sequence goes on from CAZMPA010000130.1 coordinate 5,157, forward strand.
TCAGCCTGCTCGGCCGCGATCCGATTGCAGTGAAACTCTGGGAGGCCGCCGTTCAAAAAGGCGTTGCCGGGCCCGAGTCGGCCCGCGCGGGGTTCGGGGCGCTCTTCCGTCAGGGCGAGCGTGACGGACTGTTGGAAGCATGGGGGCGGCTGCTCGAGCCCTCGACGCTGGAGGGAGACATGCTTTGGGCCGCCTTCGGTCCTGGCCTCGGGGAAGGCTCGTCGGACGAAGTACTCGACGCGTTGTCGCGGGCCATTTCCGCTGGTGCCGTTGTGAACCGCACCGAGCGATTGCTGCCACTGCTCTCACGCCGGTATGGCGCCGGTGCTGGGCTGGCGCTGATTCAGCGGGCCACGTCCCTGGCGACGACCAAACGGCAGCGCAGGCTGTTGGCCAAGTTGGAGAAGCGGGCGACGGGCTGACCGGCGATCAGTGGCCCAGGGCGTAGCGGGTGCCATCGCCGGGCATCACGGTCCATGCCGCTGGAGCCGAGGCGACCGCAGCGAGGCGGGATGCCAGCAGCGGGGGCACCTGCTGATTCGAAGACTCCATGAGTGCCATGCCCAGGCTGTCGCCCGATGCCAGCGACACAGGCTGGGCCGGGCGAACGACGGCCGGAGCTGCGGCCGGAGCAATCACGGCGGGCTGCGGCTGGTAGGAAAGTCCCAGAATCAGGGCGTAGGCGGTGCTGAGAATCATGGATCGGGTCTCCGGGGGCCGGGTGACCTGTCAGCAGGCTCGGCCCTGATGGCATGTCGATCCAATCTGGGCGGCGATTCACTGGAAGTCGCGGCCTGCCGCGATGTTCCACCGATTCAGGGAGGATTGTGCGGGGCTGGTTGACGGCATCCGGACGCGGTGGGATCCTTGCGTGTTGGTTGCGTCACCCTCCACTGGGGGTTCAGGGTTGGGACAATCGGGAGATGATGATTGTGAGGAATCTGTGGTCTGACAGCGTCCGGTGGGTCCATCTTGTTCTAGCGGCAGCGCTCTTCGGGGCTGCTCAGCAGGCTGCAGCCGCCGATCAGATGTGGCTGGTCGACCGGTTTGAGACGGCCTGGCGAAGCGGCGGCGAGGACCTTCCCTCTTTGTCCGAGTTGAATACCGCGCCCGTCACGCTGCAGCGGTCCGCCAGCGGCTACACCGCTGTCCGTGCCGGCTCGCCCGGTGTGCGGACGGACCTCCGCTCACTCGGCGGCCACGTTCGCATTGATACGGAGGCGATCGACCTCATCGCATCTGCGATGGAGTCGCGGCTGGCCCGCGATGGGCTGGTCGGCGCCACGGTGCAGCCAGCACTGCAGCAGGTTCGGGAGGGGTCCAACG
>CAZMPA010000131.1:0-6466 GCA_964567915.1 uncultured Isosphaeraceae bacterium
GGGCCTTTTCAATCGGGTGCCGATGTTCGAGGATCAGCGTGCCCCCCGGCGTGATCAAGGCGGCATTGGACTTGGCCGGATGCAATCCGGCGAATGGCCTCTGGCAGGGCCTCGCACTCCTGCTCGAAGACTCGGGCGGCGAGTGTGTCCGAGTCGTCGCCGGGAAGGACGGGGCACTCGCGTTGCAGGATGGTCGGTCCGTGGTCATACCGGTCGTCGACGACATGCACTGTGCACCCCGACACAGCGTCACCGGCATCGAGCACCGACTGGTGGACGTGCCTGCCGTACATCCCCTTGCCTCCGTGTCTCGGAAGCAGCGCGGGATGGATGTTGATGACTCGGCCAACCATCCAGGGCTCGATGGGCAGGAGACGGAGGTATCCGCAGAGGCAGATGAGGTCGGGCTCCAACCGTGACAGCCTGCCGCCGATCCATGCATCGACGTCCGAGTCGGCTGCTGGCTCGGCTGCCGGCAGACCGAGATCGGCGCATCGCCGTGCTGCGGGCAAGCAGGTTCGTGACAGCAGGACGCCGGCGATTTCGGCATCGAGCTGACCCGCGTCGATCTGATCCGCGAGGTTCAATATCGTTCTGCCGCCGCCGCTGGCAAGGCACGCAAGACGGATGGTCATGACGGGGTTGCCGGCGTGGTCATGCTTGGAGGACCGGCGAAGGGAATCGGCTTGCCGTCGGCATCAACACTGACCATCGTGAGCGAGGCCGACGTGACCTCCACGGTGTTGCCAGTCTCGAATCGCTCGGCGAAGACCTGCACGTCGATCGTGATGCTCGTGGTGCCACTCTTTCGGGTTGACGTGTACAGGCTGACCGAATCGCCGGGCCAGACGGGCCGGCGGAACGCGATGGCGTCCATGGAGACCGTGACCCAGCGGTGCAGCCCGTGTAAACGCGCTTCGTAGAACCCGGCCTGGTCGACGAGCGACAGGATCACGCCGCCGAACACGGTGCCCTGGACATTGGTGTCCTTGGGCATCATGTGAACGCGGAGCGCCAGATGACCGCCGGGGTTCGACTCGCGTTGGTCTGATGCGGAAGTGCTCACGGAGGCATGGTCGCGGCAACAGCCTCGGCTGGCAACTGTCGGTCCGGCGGGAGCGGTTTGTCGGCATGCCGGGCCAGGGCGAGCAGGACCGCTCTGGCGGTGGCGGCGTCGTGGCCATGCACGCCCCAGGTGGGTCGATCGAGCACCGCTTGCAGCAGGTCGCTGTCGGCGAGGATGAGTTCGCCTCCGCCCATCTGCCCCACCCGGACGTCAAGTCCCGGCCGCTGCCGCCCCTGCTGCCGGGAGTATGGCCTCCACGTGGCGGAGATCCCGTCCATCCACGCTGCGGCATGGGGCGGCCTCAGCGTGATACCAGCGGCGGCATCGCGGGCTTGCTGCTCAAACCCGTTTGGAGGAGTCACAAGCACCACCCGGCCCGAGCGGAGCAGGCGGTCAATCTCGCTCCATGCCTTGGCGACGTCCGGTGTCGCGACGACCACAAGGCCGTGTGTGTCGTGGGCGTTGGCAAGCGGTGCCGAGCGGCACCGGACGTGGTGGCCGGCGGCCTGGCACCACGACTCGAACGCAGCAGGGGCGCCAGGTTCATAAGCGTCGCCTGCAAAAGTGACGGTGATCCCGTCGTCGGCGGCGGCGTGTGTCGGGCGTGCGACGACGTCCAGCCTGGTCGGAAACGGTGCGCGTTCGGTCGCCATCGCCCAGACATTGGGCAGGACCTCTTCTGGTTTGCCGGAGATCAGGAGCACGAGCGTCCGGCCGCCGCGATCGAAGGTCTCGACGCGTGGCGGCGAGCGGGGCGGGCGGAGCAGGGACCGCGCGGGGTGGTCTTTGCCTGCGCGTGACCATGACCCGGTTGGCGCCGCCAGCGCCGCAATCTGCCTGATGGACTTGGCGAAGCCGCCCGACTCGGCGATGGCGACTAGCAGGCCGCCTCGGTTCAAGAACGCCGCAGTTTTCTCGACTTCTGGAATACCGGGAGTGGGTTGGCCGGTCCGCACTGCCGCCGCGATGGCCCGCCCGTGCGTGCGAAGGAAGCCGGGCGGGGCGCCGCCGGTGGCCAATACCATCGGCGACTCAAGCCAGACGTCCACCGGATCGGCCATGGAGATGGATTGCCAGGTCGTCTGTTGCTCGAACGCGTGCTCGAGCCGATGCACGAGGCTCGCTGCGTGCGATGGGTCGCTGTCGCCGAGGTCAACGTGGGCGCAGGCCAGCGGCGCCGCGGCGCGGTGCAACAGCATGAGCCCGAAGCATCGCTGCCGAAGTTTGGACGTCGATTCCCCGGCGACGACCTGCCACACGCCTTCGGCGCTGCGACGGCACAGCCGATCCAGCGTGGCGCAGACGGCATCTCGCAGCCAGTCCCGGCCCGCGAGTGTTCGCGTGCCAGTGGCCAGCGCCAGTCGCTCAAGGGCGTACAGCCAGTACTGGGGGAACTTTGCGCAGCGGCCGCCGCCCGGGCAGGGCACCGGCACGAACCGCTCGTTGAGCCAGGCGAGCCCGCGGTTCATGGCGTGTTCCCGCGCGGCAACTGCCCGGCGGTCCTTCGCTGGGCCGAGCAGGTCCTCCACCATCATCAGTGAGAAGACGCCGGCAGAGGTCATGGAGCCGCTCGAGGCCTCTCCCTCGTAGTACGACCATCCGCCGTCGGCGTGTTGCGATCCGATCGTCGCCTGCTCGACGCGCTCCAGCAGCGGTCGCGGGACATCGAGCCCCCGCGCCGTCGCCGCATGGAGCGCCAGGATTGCGACGTGGCGTGTTGACGGTGACACGCGTGGAATGCGTTTGACTGGTCTGCACAGGTAGTCCCAGCCTCCCTGTTCCCAGTGGAATGATTCGATCAACCGGTCCACATCACGCTGCAGCGACGGCAGGTACCGATCGGGCAAGGCCGCCCAGACCTGAGCGCGGAACGCGACGGCGTAGGTGCCGTCCGGCTCGATTCCCTCCAGCCACGCGATGGCGTCGCACAGTGGCTTCGACTGCGCGTCATGCCCGGCGGTCAGCAGCGCGAGCGTCGCGAGTGCCGTGTAGCCGCCGAGGTGCTGCCGGGTACTCTCGCCCGAGGGCATCTTCGGCGGGTCCCAGTGGCTTCCGGGCTTGTGGGCGGCCAGGATTGCTTCGCCAAGTACATCGATGGCCGCGGCGACGTCGGCACCTTGAACCGTGGCGGCGTCCAGCGTCAGCACGCAGGTGAGCGGGATCAGCGTTGCAAGCATGCAGCGACGCTAGCACCCGTTTCGCGCGGCTCGCGGAGGTGAGGCGGAAACGCGTCGGTCAGAGCGTCGCGCTTGCCCGGCGGGTGAGCGTTTCGACGACGGGAGGTGCGGTCCGTTCGGTTCCGGCTGCCGCGAGAATCGCCGCACGCACGCCCGAAAGGTCCAGTCCGGCCTCGGCGAGTTGTTCGCCTCGGCTGCCCTGATGGATCCAGCGATCGGGCAGGCCCGCTCTGGAAATCAGCGATGCGTCGAGGCCCCGATCGGCGGCCTCTTCGATCACGGCCGCTCCGAAGCCCCCGACAAGGCCGTGGTCCTCGATGGTGAGGATGGGGATGCCTCGCTTGAGTGTGCGTTCGATCAGGTCACCGTCCACCGGCTTCGCGAAACGACCGTCCCATACCTCGACCGCCAACTCCGGCTCAAGGTCCGCCGCGGCGTCCAGGGCGGTCATGGCCGGTACGCCATAAGCGATGACGGCGACGTCCGGATCGGCCACCTCCCGGAGCGGTCGCGCGGTGCCGAGTTCAAAGGCAGGGCAGCCGGCTTCGTCCAATCGAGCGTCGACTTCGTCGCGTGGATACCGGACGGCGGTGAGGCTCTGATCCCAGGTTCGCATGAACTCCAGCGATGCGCGAAGGCTCGCTTCGTCGATCGCTGCCATGAGCACAGCGCCCGGAAGCGTGCGGAGGATCGACACGTCACAGAAGCCGTGGTGCACCGCGCCGTCCCCTCCGACGAGGCCAGCGCGGTCCAGGCACAGCCGCAGCGGGAGACTCTGCAGGGACGCCTCCTGGAAACACTGGTCGAATGCTCGCTGCAGAAACGTTGAGTAGACGGCGAAGAAGGGTCGCAACCCGGTCTTCGCCATGCCGGCCATCATGTCGGCGGCGTGTGACTCACAGATGCCAGTGTCCCATGTCCGATCTGGGAAACGTTCGAGAGACTTGACGACACCAGTGCCGTCGGGCATTGCGGCTGTGCATGCGGTGACGGTTCCGTCCCGCTCCATCAACTCGCAGAGCGCGTCGCCGAATGCGGCGGTGAAACTGCGGCCGCTCGAAGCGACCTCCACCCTGCAGCCCTGAACGGAGTGGGGCTTCGGTGAATGGAAGGCGGTGGCATCGCTCTCTGTGTACTCGAACCCCTTGCCTTTGACCGTGTGGGCGTGCAGCACGAGCGGCATGTCCACGTCCTTGACGGTGGCGAGCGTCTCGATCAACGCCGGAATGTCGTGCCCGTCGATCGGTCCAACGTGGAGGAGCCCGAACTTCTCGAACCACGGGTCGTCGGTCACCATGTCCTTGGCGACTTCGCCGAGCCTGTGGCCCCAGTCTCGCAGCGTATCTCCGCCGGGGAGGCTGCTCATCATGCCTTTGGCCGCTCGTTTCATGGACCTGTAGGTATCGCTCACCCGGAGTCGGTCGAAGTAGGAGGCGACGGCGCCCTGTGGCTTGGCAATGCTCATGCCGTTGTCGTTGAGCACGACGAGGAACTGGCGACCGAGCGTGCCGGCGTGGTTCAGCCCTTCCATGGACAGGCCGTTCACGATGCTCGCGTCACCGACAAAGGCAACGGTTCGGCGGCCGTCCGGTGTGTCGGGTGACCAACCCTCTCCGCGGAGTGTGTCGCCGCGGGCAAGACCCGTCGCCGTCGAAATCGCGGTTCCCGCGTGGCCGACCATGAAGAGATCCTGGTCGGACTCGGCCGGGTCCGGGAAGCCACCCATGCCGCCGCGCTGCCGAAGCTTGCCGAGCATTGCGTACCGGCCTGTCAGCAACTTGTGCGGATAGCACTGATGTCCGACGTCGAAGAGCAGCCGGTCGTGTCCAAAGTCGAACACGCGGTGCAGTGCGATGAACAGCTCGACAACGCCCAGATTGGGCGCCAGGTGCCCGCCGGTTTTCTGAACCTGCTGGCAGATCTCGTGACGCATTTCTGCGGCGAGCACCGGCAACTGCTCGATATCCAAGGCCTTCAAATCGGTCGGCGATTGAATATCGGGAAGGATGGTGAGGTCCATGCGAGGCTCCTGGGGGCGTGGCAGTGGCGTGAAGTGTAGCAGTGGGGCCGCGGAAGTCAGTCCCGAATCCTGGGATCGGGACCAACTGGGTCAGCGAGTTCGAACCGCCATCAGGTCCGCCAGAGCGGTCAGTGCTGTGGCCGGCTCTCCGAGTGCAGCGACGGCTGAGGCGGCCTCGTCGCGGAGCCGCTCGACCTCATTGTGGCACGCCGCCTCGCCGAGCACACCGGGATAGGTCCGCTTTCCGCTGGCCGCATCCTTGCCCGTGGCCTTGCCGACGTGTTGGGCAGACTGGGTGACATCCAGAATGTCATCGACGATCTGGAACATCAGGCCCATCGCCTCACCGTAGGTGGTCAATGCGGCCAAGGTGTTGTGGCCCGCTCCGCCGCACAGGCCGCCCATGCGGCACGCCGCACGAATGAGCGCGCCGGTCTTGTTGCGGTGGACGAGGCGGACCTGGGCGATTGGATCCAGTTCCTCGGGCAGACCTCCGAGCGTGTCGTACACCTGACCCGCGACCATGTCCGATGTTCCCTTGGCAAGTTCCCCGACAAGCGCGGCGCGTGTGTCGGCGTCGCACGGCGAGTCCGACAGCAGCCCGAATGCCATAGCGAGCATGAGGTCGCCGGCCAGAATCGCCATCGGTTCGCCGGCGTGGACGTGGAGTGTGGGCTGTCCCCTTCGAAGTTCGTCGTCGTCGAGCGCGGGGAGATCGTCGTGCACGAGGCTGAAGCAATGCACGAATTCGATCGCGGCGGCGGCCGGAAGGGCATCCTGCTCAGACCCGCCTACGGCATTGCAGCATGTGAGGACCAGTGCCGGCCGCAGCCGCTTGCCGCCACCCAGAACGCCGTATTGGGCCGCTTCCGCCAGATGAGGTGGAAGGCTGCTCCAGTCGACCTGGTCGGCCATCCACTGGTCGACCAACTGGCCGGCGGATGCGAGAACGTCTCGGCCCGTCTGGACCGTGTTGTGTGTCGTGGAATGTGTCATGCTTGAATCCGGCCCTACTATACCGGCCATGCACGAATGGGCCATCATTGCAGCGGGGACCACGCCGCAGATTGACTCGGGCGTTTCCGCCGACTTGTCGTCGCTCATGACGCGCGGCGGCTACGTCATGATTCCGCTCCTGATCCTCAGTGTCATCAGCCTGACGCTCATTGTGGAGCGGGCCATCTTCTGGGTTGGTGTCAATGG
>CAZMPA010000132.1:0-6449 GCA_964567915.1 uncultured Isosphaeraceae bacterium
CGTCTCCGTCGCAGTCGGCGGGGCAGCAGTTGCCTGGTCATTCCTTATTCTAGCCGGGTTGACAGTCGCCGCCACCGCCGCCGCAATCGGCGGGGTCACAGTCGCCGCCGTCGCAGTCGAAAGCGTCGCAGTTGAGGTAGATCGGGACGCCGTTCCAGTCAAAGGAGCCGTCGTCGCAGAATCCATCTCCGACCCAGTCAGCGGGGCAGCAGTTGCCTGCGCAGTCCTCGATCTCGCCATCCGGGCAGGTGCCACCGCCACCGCAGGGATCGCCTGCGCAGCTGGAGCCGTCACCCAGGTAGGTGCCGCCCAAGGCAGCGCAGTCGGCCGATGTCTCGACCGAGCAGGACGTGCCGACGCAGCATCCGCCGGTGGGGTCGCCACCGCCGCCGCAATCGGCGGGGTCGCAGTCGCCGCCGTCGCAGTTGAAGGCGTCGCAGTTGAGGTAGATCGGCACGCCGTTCCATGCATAGGTGCCGTCGTCGCAGTAGCCATCGCCCACCCAGTAGTCCGGGCAGCAATTGCCGTTGCAGTCTTCGATCTCACCGTCGGGGCAGGAACCACCACTGCACGGATCGCCCGAACAGTCGGTGTCGTCACCCAGATACGTGCCTTCGCAAGCCGCTTCGGTGCTCACGCTGCAGGACGTGCCGACGCAGCAGCCACCCGTGGGGTCACTTCCGTCGCACGGGTTACCGGTGCAGGAGACGTAGTCGCCGAGGTACGAGCCGCCGGAGCCGCCGCAGTCGGCTTCCGTGATGTACGAGCACGATGTGCCGAGGCAGCAGGCGCCACTCGGATCGCCACCACCACCGGGCACGAGCGTGTCGATGCCGGTCGGGTTGGAGCCGACGGGGTCGAGGTGGGCCGACATGCCCGACCACGCGCCCGCGAATCCGCGGCCGTAATAGTCGTCGGAGTCGTTGTAGCAGTAGGACGCGCCGCAGCACAGCGTGCCGATCGCGCGGTGGTTGCTGTCGAAGAGCGGCGAGCCCGAGGAGCCGGGGGCCGTGCGGCCCTCGCCCCAGTTCACCCGCCAGTACTGGCTTTCGTTGGAGGTGACGTCTGGGAAGCTGATCCGCTTCTCGGCGGCCTCCGGATGGTGGATGCCAGCGCCGTTGGAGGCCGAGTTGCTTCGGGACCATCCAGCGAACGTGACGCCCCAGGAGGCGTTCGGAGAGGAATTCAACTCCACGAGCGTGGAGTCGTAGTAACTGTCGTCGTCGAGGAAATTGCAGCCGTTGGTGTACTGGTTCCAGTTGCCATCACCGCTGCCGCCGCTGTCACCGCTTCCGGGTGTGCGGCAATACGAGTTCTGGTGGTTCCAGTAGACGACGAGTGAGTTCTCGTTGTTGTTGGAGATGCCGCAGTGGTCGGCCGTCATGAAGAGCGGACGCTGGTCCTGCGCCGTGTTGTTCACCATGAAGCCGGTACACGTCAGGTAGCCATTGAGGGTGTACACGCCGACGGACGGAATCTCATTCTGCCACGCGTCGCCTTCTGAGCAGACGACATCAATGTTGCATGACTCGCTCGAGCCGCGATAGTCCGGTGCGCCCAGACCGCGATAGCCTTGATTGATCGACGTGAGCAGGACGCCGCTTTCAAAGGCGTCGCGATGCTTCGCATCGACGGTCGCCTCGATCACCACGTCTTCGCCGTGAATGATGCGGGTCCAGAGTTGCCCCACATCTGGGTTCGAGTCCGCCGTGATTGAGCGGCAGACATCAAAGCCGTCAGCGCTATAGATGGTCATGTCGGTGGATGGCGGGAGATGGAACTGGCCAAACCCGAAGTTCAGGTGGGCGGCGCCTTCCGACACCACGCGCAACCGCCACATCACACGATTGCGATCGATTTGCTCCCATGTTCCGTGGGTCGCCGGGGAGATGGAGACCGTGTTTGGAATGGCGAACCGCAGGGGCTGTCCCTTGGCGTCCCGCTCCAGGTCTTCCTGGATGAGCGCGTCGAGATCCGGCATCGCGATGGACTGCACGACCGGAAGCGGGAGATGCCCTGGCTTCAGGCCGTGTGTGGAAGCAGCCGCGCCAGCCCCAAGGGCGAGCAGCGACAGGACAGCGGTCACCCGTGTGGGTGGTTGCAATGTGTGACGCATGGCGATGAACTCCTCTCCAAAGGGGTGCCCCCCACTGCGGCCAACGTAGCGGGTATCGGCCCGAACTTAGCCTCATATCTGCCGAGTTTCAGCCCTTTTTTGAAGACATCGATGTCCGTAATAAACAGTCGATGACTGGCCCCATCAGGTGGCATTCCCCTGATCCCCCAGCACACGCCACACCAGCAGCCCCACCGCAATCATGCCCACCGTCACGATGATGGCCGTCACGAGGCGGGCCTCGGGTGCACGGTGGGCGGGGCATCTGGCAGCCGCTGCAGGAGCGTCTCAACGGCTGCGTCGAGTTGTGCATCGCGGCCGGCGACCTCGTCCGTGGGCGTCCGCTCGACCCGGATGTCCGGAATGGCGCCGCGGCTCTCCATGTCCGTGCCGTCGGGCAGGTACCAGCCGCGGAACGGCTGGCGTACGCGGGAGCCGTCGATCAGGGTGAACGCGCCGGTGGAGATCACGCCTCCAAAGGTTTCCTCGCCAACGAGCGGTCCGCGGCCGGTTGTCTTGATGGCGTGGCTGAAGATCTCGGCATTGCTGAACGAGTTCTCATTGCAGAGCACCACGATGGGCCGGTTGTAGGCGTAGAGCAGCCTGCGGTCGCGGGGATACGAGTCTGGCCGAACGTCTTCGACCTTGGCCCCCCGCGGGATGGTGAAGGCGTGGGCCGGGGCCGTGAGGCTCGCCAGCAGGATGTCAGTGGTGAATCCGCCGCCGTTGTCGCGGACATCAATGATCAGCCCGTCCTTGCCGTGGGCGGCGGCGTAGAGGTCGTGCTCAAACTGGTGCACGCTGGGCATGTTCATGCCCCGGATGTGCAGGTAGCCCAGCCTGTCATCGCTCGCCTCGGCCACGCGCCCGCGTCGGGCCTCGATTTCATCGGCGCGTGCCAGACCGCTCCACGTGCCGTAGGTCATGGGCACCAGCAGCACGGTTCGCGTCTGGCCGTCCTCGCCTCGGACGTCGATGAGCGTCTCGGCGCCCGCCGTGTCCTCCATGGCCGCGCGGAGGTCCTGCACGACGCCGTCCTCAAGCAGTGGTCGGTTACCGATGGCCACGATGACGTCGCCCACGGTCAGGCCGCCCTCATCAAGATCTGCTGGTCCGTCGGGCAGCACGCGGGTCACCCGGTAGCCGTCCGCAGTGGGTGCTGTGTCCACGCCGAGGTGGCCGATGCCGGCGCGTGGCCCTCGGTGCTCGAACCCTCCGGAGATGCCGGTGTGTGAGCCGTTCACCTCTCCGAGCAGGTGATCCACAACCCGGTTGAAGGCCTGCGTCGTTCTGGTCTGGGCGGCGAGTTCTTCGTATCGGGCCGAAATCGCATCCCAGTCGAGGCCCTTGATGGTTGGGTGATAGAACGTCCTCCCGAAGGTGCGGGCAGTCTCCTGAAACTTCTGCCGCTGTTCCGCCGCCACGTCGATGCGGGCGTCGGCGTCGATGGGCCATGACTCGGTCTTGCCGCCGCCTGGGGGGGCATGTTTGGCGGTACCACCGCCGACGAAGGAGACGGTCTTCCCCGTCAGGTCGCCCCGGACGTTGGAGACGCCACCTGAGGTGATCTTGGTCCGCTCGTTGCCGCGGTGGTCGACGGTCCACAGCCCCTTGTCTTCTCCCACGGTTCCGGAGAACACGATGGCGTCTCCGCCCGGTGTGAGGTACAGGTCGTCCTCGGCGCCCTCCAACGCGACCAGCCGCCTGGCCCGCTTCCAGGCCGTGTCGAGGTCCGTGAATTCGAGTACTTCGGGCTCGTCCGCATCGTCGGTGTCGGCGTCGAAGTCGACCACGGCGGGCAGTTCGCGTTTGCCTGCGGTCTTGGCGGCTTCCTTGATGTACGCGTCGAGTTCGTAGTCGGTCATGTCCTCGAGCGAAGGGTCGAGGGCGATGGCCCAGATGTCGTACTCCCAGTTGTCGCCGATGCGGTTTCGATCGCTCAGAAAGACCAGCATCTTTCCATCTGCTGTCAGCCGCGGTGCCCGGTCGATGTCGGGGTGGCGGGTGAGGTTGACCGCGTCCTGCGGCGACTGCACGTCCATGAGCCAGATGTCGTTGTTGAAGTCGAGATCACTCACGGAGTACACGATGTGCCTTGAGTCGCTCGCCCATCGGACTTCGGGGGCGTCCCAGCTTTCAAGAAGCAGCGAGTCATCGCCGCTGGCGAGGTCTCGCAGCCAGAGCTCGCCATTGCCGCGTTGGTAGAGCAGCGACCGTCCGTCAGGTGCGGGCATTGGGCGTGAGGCGGCGGGAATCACAGGGGCGAGGTCGAATCGGAGCGAACCGGCCCAGATGGTGCCCGATTCGTTCTTGTGTGGTTCGTCGGCGTCGTCTTCTCCGGCGTCCGCTTCTTCGGTGTCGCCTTCTTCGGCGTCGTCATGCTCCGGGGGGGCTTCGCCTTCCGGGGGGGTGTCGCCTTCCGGGGGGGTGTCTGCGTCTGCGTCGTCGGCGAAGTCATCTTCGGTCTGCTGCTCGGCGTCGTCTTCGTCCGCGGGTTCCTCGGGCAGCAGGTCATCTCGGGTGAGCGCCACGGTCGCCTCCCAGATGCCCTCGTCGCCTGCTTCATCGCTTGTGAAGTACAAGCGGGTGCCGTCAGGTGACCAGGCAATCTGTCTCTCACGTGCATGCCCGCGGGTGACCCGGCGGCTCGGGTGGCCGTCCTCGGTGTTGCGTACGAGTACCTCGCCGCGTGCGACGACGGCGATTGCGTCGCCCGAGGGGTGCATGGCTACTTCGCCGACCTTGTTGTCCAGCCGTTCGATGCGGCGATCGAGTGTGGAGAGGTCGCCGCCGCCGCCGCGGACGTCGACTGGGGTCAGGGTCGCGTCGGGGCGGTTGAGATCCAAAGTGTGCAGGGTGTCCCAGAGCACGCAGGCCGCGGTCGAGCCGTCGGCGGAGACGGCGAGGTCACGCGCCCCGTGGCCGATGGTGGCGTTGTCTTCGGGGCTCAGGCGGGTGCGGTTGGATGCGGAGCCTGCGGCGTCCACGATCCAGATGTCATTCTGGCCGTCCCGGGATGAGCGCATGACGAAGCCTCCGTCCGGAAGCGGAAACGCCTGGCCTTCATTTGCCGGCTCGCTGGCCCGCTTCTGAAACTGCGTTTGGTCCGCAGGCAGTGACCAGACGTCCCGGTTCGCCGCGCCGCGGTAGGCGGGCCGCTCCCACGGGGCGGATCCGCGGCTGAACAGCAGTTCGCCCGTTGCCGATTGCCGCGGCCAGCGGCCGTGGGCGTCGGAGAGCTTCTGCACGGGGCCGCCGCTTACTGGGGCGGCGTACATCTGGGGCGAGCGGTAGATCGCGGGCTCGCGGTAGGAGTGAAAGAGCACGGCCTTGCCGTCCGGCGTGACGCTGGACAGTGCCTCCCAGCGGTCGGACGTCGTCAGGCGTGTCACGCCCCCGGCCGGGACGAGCGAGCCGCGCTGCACGCGGACGGGCATGCGATAGATGTTGCGGGTGCCGTCGCGATCGGACTCGAAGGCGATCCACGAACCGTCTGGCGCCCAGGCCGACCGCAATTCGGTTGCCGGATGGCTCGTCAGCCGGGTCGCGGCTCCGCCTGCGGCCGGCACCGACCAGAGATCGCCGCGGTCCGAGTACACAAGGTGCGATCCATCCGGCGAGAGGCTCGGGTGTTGGGGATAGGTGGATGCTGCGGCGAGCAGGGCGAGGGAAGCGAGCAATGTCGGCACGGTGAACTCCTCGTGGGTGGATGAGAGCCGGACACGATAGGGGGCGGGGCTGGGGGCGGGCTCGTCTTCCGTCGGCCGGCGGGGGGAGACGCGTTACCGGACGATGCTTGGCGGTTGGGCCACGGGCGGACCCACAAATGGCCCACCGAACGCGTGATATCGGCCCTCAGGGCCCAACCGGGGAGGGTGTGGCCGGCCACGGTGCCCCGGGGGGGCCGCCAAGGACCGGATACCACTCACAACCACGCCGGAGCTCAGGGAATGCGCGAGGGTCGCAGGTTCCAAAAAGTAGGAGAATTCGACCAAGATTGTGGTTGACGCACCTTCCATGCTCTGGCACGGTGCTTGTGGAAGAGCGTGCCTTGGAAGGGCAGCTTGAAGAGAGGTTGAAGAGAGGTTGAAGAGAGCACCCAACACACAAGTAGTTTTTTCGTGATGGCTGGCGGTTTCGGGCGTCGCGATCGGCAGGTCGTGAGAGCAACCTGACCGAGCCTACGCCAGCCTGAGTGCATGCACCCGCGTCGATAGTCGCTCGTGGCGACTGGGGAAGATTAGGAATCGCCTGACGGCATCGACCTGTCCGGCGGCAAACCTGTTTGGAGGAGAATTCAATGAACAGGCTTACGTTGACCGCGGCTGGACTC
>CAZMPA010000133.1:0-6402 GCA_964567915.1 uncultured Isosphaeraceae bacterium
TGGCCGGAGGGCGCCGCTTGCTCGTGGTCAATGGCGATCTGCAGGGCCTGCTCAAAGCCCATCGCCATGTCGTGGCCGCCACTGGTTTCGGGCGATCCACCGCAGGAGTCGCTCAGCCCCTGCTCCTTGGCATAGGACCGAAGGTCGCTCTCATGCTTGAGGGCATCAGCAAGTTTGCTGCTTGCAGCGCTGTTCATCGTCTCAAGGGCCCGCAACTGGACAGCGGGGTCGACCGTGGCGTCGGAACTGCCCTGCGCCGTCGCGTTCGTAGCGAGCGAGAGGGAACCGAACAGCATCAGAGCGGTGATGGAACGAGCAAGCATGGGTCAACGCCTCCTAAGCGGCCTCATCATTCCGAGGGTGCTCCAACGCACGGGCCCGGCGGCCGGACGGGGAGTATAGGTGCGAGCCGAGATGTGCGACTGCCCCAGTGGTACCATCGCCACCGGTCCCGGCTCAGGGCCGGGCCCCGCGTCAACCACCCTCTGGAGGCCGCCATGTCCACCTGTACGCTCTCTCGCCGTGGATCTGAGGCCCCGGCCTCACCCATTCGAGCCCTCGCCGGCATTGCCCGCGCGGCGGCCGACCGGGGCACGACGGTCCACGCCCTGAACATCGGGCAGCCCGACATTCCCACGCCGCCCCAGATGATCCAGGCCTATCGGGACTTCCACGACGACGTGCTCGCGTACGCGCCGAGCGACGGCTTCCCAGACCTGCGAGACGCGCTGGCCGAGTGGTATACCCACGCCGGAGGCGTCGAGAGAGCAATCGAAGCCGACGACATCGTCGTAACGACCGGCGGCTCAGAAGCCCTCATGTTCGCAATCGCCTGCGTCGCCGACCCCGGCGACGAAATCCTCGTGTGCGAGCCCTACTACACGAACTACGCGGGTTTCAGTCACATGTTGGGCGTTGAAGTGTCGCCGGTCACACTGTCGTCCGAGGATGGGTTCACCGTCCATCCAGACAAGATCGAAGCCGCCATCACAGGCCGCACGCGGGCCCTCGTGCTGCCGACACCGGGCAATCCGACAGGGACGGTGTTGTCGGCGGATGAGTTGGCTCGCATCGCGGCGATCTGCGCCGAGCGGGACATCTTCTTCATATGCGATGAGGTGTACCGCGACTTCGTCTACGACGTCCCCGCCGGCACAAGGGCAGCATCGCTGCTCGATCAACCGGCCGCGGACGAGTACGCCATCATCATCGACTCGGTGTCCAAGCGATACAGCGCCTGCGGCGCCCGCATGGGCTGGCTGGTCACGCGCAATGCAGAAGTTCGTGAGGCTGCCCTTCGCTTCGGCCAGGCGAGACTCTCTCCGGCCACAGTCGATCAGTACGCGGTCAAGGCCGCGTTGGATGTTCCCGAGTCATGGTTCCGCGAAGTGAACGCCGAGTACCAGAACCGGCGAAACGTGCTGGTCGAAGGCCTGCGTGGAATCGGCCTGAACGTGCCAATGCCAGGCGGCGCCTTCTATCTGGCCATACCGCTGCCCATCGACGACTCGGATGCGTTCTGCAAGTGGCTCGTGGGCGAGTTCGAACTGAACGGCGGCACGGTGTGCCTCGCCCCGCTCGGCGGCTTCTATCGAACACCCGGTCTCGGCGCGAATGAAGTACGGATGGCGTACTGCGTGAAGGAAGATGTACTCAACGAGTGCGTGTCCATTCTGGAAGCAGGCCTCAAGGCGTGGGCGGCCCGTTGACCGGAGCGGTCCAGACGGCAGCCTCGTCACCCGGCACCCAACGCCCCACTCGCATGAGCGGCCCCCCCGACGCATCCGAAAGCAGCAGCATCCCGTCTCCAGAGGGCGACCCGGCAAGTCGCGCCAATCGGTCACCGTCTGCTGCGTAGACATCGACCCGTCCACCACCGGCACTGCCGCTCAGGACGATCTCCGCGATGCCCGCTTCGTCCCGCACGTGCACTCGCCCTCCCCCATCCTCACCCACACTCAAGTCGATCACCGGGCGGCCGGACTGATCGACAATGACCAGACTGGAACCCATGAGTTGCCTGCTCGTCGGGTCGGCGGCCGCGCCCAGCCACGCCCCGACCGCGAGGCACCCGACCACCGTGACAGCGAGACGCACCCTCGCCTTCTGCTCGATTCGTGCCACACGGGCTTCCAGACTGTCCATGCATTGATCTCCTTCACGTTCAGCCTATCGCGATCCTCCGCCGATTCCGCAATCGGTCGAAGCCACAGCCCTGGCGAGCCGTATCATGAGGGCCGGTTCGGGAGGGATATGGAGCACGGCGTGCAGGAACTCGCCTCCAATGGACAGATCACCGTCTCGTGGCAGCACCGCGTCCTGACGTGCCGCGGCGTCTTTACGGGGGAAGGCGACGCGCTGGCCGGCCTGATGACGACCGGCGAGGGGCCGAGCCGGGCCCTGATCGTTCTGGACGAAGGCCTGGCCGAGGCGAATCCAAGCGTGTTTGAACAGGCCATCGCCTGGTCCAGGCAGCATGCGGGCGGTCTGGAAGTCGCCGGCGCCCCGCTCATTGTGCCCGGTGGTGAGCAGGCCAAGAACGATCGCACCGTGTTTGACCAGGTCGTCCGCGCCATCCACGAGCGGCGGATCTGCAGGCAATCCTGGGTGCTCGCCGCCGGAGGTGGCGCGGTCCTGGATGCCGTTGGCTTTGCCGCTGCGACGACGCACCGCGGCGTTCGGTTGATTCGACTTCCGTCCACGACCCTCGCGCAGGCCGATGCAGGCGTCGGCGTCAAGAACGGCCTCAATGCCTTCGGCGCCAAGAACCTCGTTGGTGCGTTTGCGCCGCCGGTTGCCGTCGTCAATGACACGCTCCTGCTGCAGAGTCTCTCACAGGAAGACTGGCGGGCCGGACTGAGTGAGGCTGTGAAGGTTGCCCTGCTCAAGGACCCGCGGCTGCTGGACGACGTTGAGCATGCTGCGGCTGCACTGCGAGCCCGCGACCTGGACGTCATGGAACGCATCGTCACACGCACGGCGGAGTTGCACGTCGCCCACATCGTTCAGGGCGGCGACCCGTTTGAAACCGATCGGGCCCGCCCACTGGACTTTGGACACTGGTCAGCGCATCAACTCGAACAGATGACCGGCTTCAGACTCACGCACGGGGATGCCGTCGCAATCGGCCTGTTGATAGATTTGCAATACGCGGCCATCACGCTCTGTGGCCGCGGCGAACTGGTGGCCCGCGTTGGCGACTGCCTTGAGTCGGTGGGCTTCCCGCTCACGTGCGACGCGCTCAGCGACGAGGACCGCCTGCTTGAGGGCATTGAGCGATTCCGGGAACACCTCGGCGGCAGGCTCGCCATCACCATGGTGTCTGAGCCGGGACAGAGCGGTGAGATCGGCGAAGTGGATACCGCCGCCATGCGGCAAGCCATCCGGCTTGTGCGGCGACGAGGAACCGAGCGGGCTGCGCGGGCCGGATAGGATGTCGCGCCATGTCACCTGAATCCTCCTCGCCATTGACGCAAGCAGAGATTGTCGACGCGTACTTTCTGGAGCACCGCGCCAAGGTGCTCGACGTCGCTGCGATGCTCGATCGACTTGACCGAGCGACACCAGATGAGGACGACTTCAGGATTCAGGCCCTGCGGGACGCCATCGCGTGCCTGATCGACGGCGAGGGTGATCGGGTCAGAAGAATCCAGATGCGACTGAGCGATCGGTCCACGGCGCCCATCGATGCCGCACCAATGCAGGGTGCGTTTGGTGCGCCGCGGGCGGAGGACCCGGCGTGAGCTACATCGATCCCCATATTCACATGGTGTCACGCACGACGGACGATTACCGCCGCATGGCGCAGGCCGGATGCGTCGCCATCACCGAGCCCGCATTCTGGGCGGGCTTCGACCGCTGCAGCGTAGACGGCTTTCGGGACTACTACCGGCAGTTGACCGTTACTGAGCCTGCGCGTGCCGCGCGGTATGGCATTCAACATCACTGCTGGCTCTGCATCAACCCAAAGGAAGCCGAAGACGTCGGCTTCGCCGAGGAAGTGATGTCCATCATCCCGGACTTTCTCGACGGCGACAACGTACTGGGCATCGGCGAGATCGGGCTCAACAAGAACAGCAAGAACGAGTTGCATGTATTGGAAGCACACCTGTCGCTCGCAAAGTCGCAGGACTCGCTGGTCCTCGTGCACACGCCACATCTTGAAGACAAGTACAAGGGCACGATGCTCATTCTGGACGCGGTCGACAATGCGGGGCTCAATCCCGACCGCGTTCTGATCGACCACGTCGAAGAACACACGGTCGGCGCCGTACTGGACCGCGGATTCTGGGCAGGCATGACGTTGTATCCGGATTCCAAGTGCACGCCTCAACGTGCCGTGGACATTCTGGAACGTTGGGGCACCGACCGAATCTGGATGAACTCGGCCGGCGACTGGGGCGATTCGGACCCGCTCGCGGTCCCGAAGGCCCGCATGGAGATGGCGCGTCGGCGACATCCGGCCGAAGTCATCAGGAAGGTCACATTCGACAATCCCGTCTCCTTCCTGGGACGCTCCCCGAACTTCCGGACCGCTCGCTGACGTGTCGGGCATCGGCTGGTGCTCGAATGTGCTTGCGGCCACGTCTGTCGGCGACCTGTGCGCCGATCTTTCACAGATGCTCCCCAGCCTTCCCCCCGGCACTCCCGTCGGTCTGTGGCTGTCCGCCACGATGCTGACTGAAGACCTGCAACCACTCCAATCGCTGCTCAAAGAGACCGGTACGCCAGTGCTGGGCCTGAACGCCTTCCCGTTCGACGCCTTTCACGCGGAGATCGTGAAGCGTGACGTCTACCGGCCGGCATGGGGCGATCCGGCCCGTACGCAGTACACCATCGACGCCGCCGCAGCGCTGGCGTCGCTGGTGCCGCGGGCCGTCGCAGCAGGCGTCACAACCGTCCCCATCGGCTGGCCCGAGGACGACGTCGATCTCGATCGGGCTGCAGGCGAGTTGTGCGAAGCCTGCGGGGCGATCTGCGACATCGGGGACGCGCATGGATCGGCCCTGCATCTGGCCATCGAGCCGGAGCCCGGCTGCATCATCGGTACCGCCCACGACCTCGCTGACTTCGTTCGCGGGTCGGGGCTGGACCGCTGGGCGGAAGCCGGCGTGCTTCAGGCCTGCCTGGACGCCTGCCATCTCGCCGTGATGCATGAGTCGCCGCAGCGTGCCGTGCAAGCACTGACCGATGCCGGCGTGCGGATCGGTCGAATCCAACTCTCATCATGCCCCCAATCCGAATCGGCTGCGGCGCTCGCACCCTTGACTGAGCCGCGTTGGCTGCACCAGACATCGTGTCTGGCAGATGGCGAGCTGACGCTCTTCTCCGACATCAGCGACGCCGTGGAGCGGCCCGGCACGTGGCGATGTCATCTGCACGTACCCATTCACCTCAAGCAGGTTGGATCGCTCAAGACAACGCAGCGGTACATCGAGCAACTCATGAAGGCGACCGCCACCCTTCCTGATCGGCCTGCCATCGAGATTGAGACGTATGCGTGGTCGGTACTCCCCGCCGACGTACGAGCCGCGACGCTTGCAGACGACCTTTGCGAAGAACTTCGGTGGGCGGCGAGCATGGCACCATGAGTCGCCTGCACGACTGGTTCACAACGCTGCGCGCAGCAAACCTTCCGACCGTCTGGTCCAACGTCGCGCTCGGAGCTGGGCTGGCCGGCGCCTCGACGATCACGCCCGCCGCCATGGCGACCGTCGTCGGCGGAGTCTCGTGCATCTACCTCGCGGGCATGGCGATGAACGACGCCATGGACGTTGGTTTCGATCGGAGCAACGCCTCAGAGCGACCGGTCGCCGCAGGCCACATCACGCCAGTCAACGCCATGGCTGTCGGCCTCGTGCTCCTGATACTGGGGTGGTGCCTCCTCGCACTGCCCGCAACGGCGGGCAGCATGGTGCAGCTGGCGAGTGTGCTGTTGATTGCATGCGTATCGCTTTATCAGTGGATCCACCGAGCATGCGCGTGGGCAGCCGCGGTGTTGATGGCTGGCTGTAGAGCACTGGTGCCCATCATCACCGCGGCGACACTCGTCGACACGCTCCCGACCGCCGTCTGGATTGCAGCAGCGGCCACAGCGATCTGGACTGTTGGCATTACGCTGCTCGGGCGGGGTGAGCGGGGCGGAGAACGGCTCGTCCCCACCGGACCAGCATGGCTGATGGCCGCGGCGATTGGCATTCCCCTTGTCGCGGTGGTTTCGCCCGGTGGCGACTTCGCAGCCGCAGCGGCTGGGCTACTCATCGTGTGCATCGCGTGGATTCCGGCCGTGGCACGCCGAGCCCGCGCTGGAGCGCGGGGGCAGGCCGTTCTCTGGGGAATTGCAGGCATTGGCGTTCTGGACGCCGGCGTACTGTTGGCTGCGGGCCTTCCGGGCTGGTCTGC
>CAZMPA010000134.1:0-6357 GCA_964567915.1 uncultured Isosphaeraceae bacterium
GTTGGGGGTTGGCTCAGTCTGCAGCGATCCCGGCGTGAACTGCGATCCGGTCGACGGCTGCACCGCGGTTCCCGGAAGCGACTGCGCCGGGCGGCCCCGCTACAACGATCAGGACTATCTGGCCTTTGGCCCCGGTCGTGTGGCCGTGCAGACGGTCTCTCCTGGTATCCCGGGTGACCGCATGCTCTCCGTGTTCGATCTCACCGGCATCGGCAGCCAGCCATTTGATGTCGCATTCCCGATCGGCCGGTACGCCCATGCCAGTTGGACCAGTGACAACCTCGGAAGCATTCTTGGTCTGGCGATCGACGAGGAAGGCAACATCTACGTCACGGCATCCCAGACCTGGAACATTGATGTCGTCGGGCCGTCCGGCTGGGGCGCCGTGTACCGCATCGACACCTATACCGGTGCCATCTCAACATTCGCCGTGCTCCCCACGGCCGGAAGCAGCCTCGGGTCGATCACCTATGACTGCGATCACGACCAGTTCTTCGTGAGCAACTTCGAGGACGGTCTCATCTACCGGCTCGACCACGCCACAGGTGCCATTCTGGACACCTTTGATCACGGCACGCCCTGGGGCGGCGGAATCGGCCCGGTCGCGCTCGGCGACCGTCCCTTCGGCCTGGAAGTCAACGGCGACCACCTTTACTACGCCCTGTGGAACGAGGATCGCGTCAACCCGTCATCGATCGCCAACAACGAGATCTGGTCTGTCGAGCTCGACGCAGCGGGGCAGCCCATTCCCGGCACCGCCGCTCTTGAGATCACGATGACGGACTTCTACGTGGACGGCAACTACGGTTACTCGTCACCCGTGGCCGACATCGACTTCAGTCCTGAGGGCACCATGCTTCTTGGCGAGCGGACGCAGGCCGGCATCAACAACATGGGCGCTCATGAGGCTCGCGTCCTGGAGTACATGTGCACGACTTCTGGCTGGGTGCCGACGCCGGCCGTCTTCCATGCGGGCGTGATCGTGGAGTCGGCTGCCGGTGGTGTGGACGCCAAGGAGACCCGCGTGTGGGCCGCGGCCGACGCCATGCACCTCGGTGGCGGTGACAACATCTACGGGTTCCAGGGTCTTCCCGCCGCCGGCGGCTCGACCACCGACAGTTGGCTCATCGACTACAACGGCAACCTCTCGATTCAGGACAAGACCCTCCTCGGCGATCTGGTCGTGACGCGGCAGAGCGAGTCGCCCGACCCGACCGCAGATTGCCCGGTGATTCAGGTGCTCGATGTCGACTGCGGCACCTGGTTCGCGCCGTGGGAGTTTGACCTGCACCTCGGTGTGAGCAACATGGATTCGGCGCACAGCATCACCAGTGTCGACATGACGCCTCCCTCGGGCATGGCGCTCACGCCCGACCACGTAATGATGTCGCTGCCGGGCATGCACTCCTGGCCCTTTGACACGGTGCTCACCGGCGCCGCGCAGGGCAGCACCGTCTGCATTGACTTTGAAGTCACATTCAGCAACGGCGCCGTGTGCACCGAGACGATCTGCATCCACCTGCCGATGTGCATCATCCACCTTCCAGGTGACTTTGACTTCGACGGGCTTGTAGATGTGGACGACCTCATGCTCATGATCGGCCGGTGGGGCGAGGTCTGCGACGGTGTCGATGACGACTGCGACGGCCTCGACGCGGACGACAGCGGTCTGATCGACATGGGTGATCTGCTGATCGTCCTGGAGAACTGGTCCTGAGTTTCAACAGGCTCCCCTCAGGAGCGAAAGCCGGAAGTCGAGCAATCGGTTTCCGGCTTTCGCGTTCGGGGTGATCAGTGCCGAAGCGCGATCCGCAGACGGGTGAGCAGCTCAGCCGCCGTGGCGGACGAGCCGCTGATGTCCTCGCCGCCAAGCTCGGCAAAGCCGGCCGGTTGTTCTTCGGCGCCGCCCACGTCGGCCCAGGCGCCGAGTCGTGTCGCATCGAGGCCAGCCAGGGGGGCGTCGGAGGCCTCGCCGCCGGGGGCGATGAAGATGCGGGGTGTGCGTGACGCCTCGGCCCGGCCGCGGAGCCAGGAAACCATGCTGAGGAGTCCGGCGTCATCGGCCGGGATGTCGGCGACCAACGCATCAGTGAAGTCAACGGGCACAAGCTTCTGGAGTCGTTCTCGCGTGGAGGTCGCAGCGACCAGAAGCCCAAGCGGGTCCCGCGTGGAGATGGTCCGCGTCCACTGCTCCAGTTGTGAGCGGTTGGCGGGCGACATGGTTGGTGCGAGTTGTTCTGCGGCGGGCGTGAGCCGCTCAGCGATCGACAGGCCGGCAAGCGACGCGGCGATCGACCTGGCATTGCCCATCGCGGCCGTCATGCGGATGAGCCGCTCCAGATCCCGCGTGGCCGCGGCAGCGTCGCCTTGTTCGGCGGCTGTGTCCATGCGGCGCAGCAGACCGCTGGCCAGCAGATCCTGATCCGAAAGCCACCAGGGAACGAGTGGTTCGGCGTACCCCTCGATCACTTCCGGATAGGTGGCAGTCGTCAACGCATCGGCCTCGGCGAGGAGTTCTTCAACGGCGGCCGCCGCCTCCGGATCGTCCTGCCACGGGCCGTCGGCCTGCCGCGCGATGGCACCGGCCCGAATCCACCACCAGGCAGCGTTGGTGGAGCGTGGCGTGCGGCCCTCGGCAATCTGATCGAGCGTGGACACGACGTTCTGAATGTCGTCAAGTGTCTCATTGCGTTTGTTCAATATGGCGGACATGGACGGCAAAAGGGCCGCGGCGAGTGTCCCCTTGCTTGAGATCGATGCGTTCAATGCTTCGGCGCGGCGTGTGGCCATGCTCCGGTTGGGCATCTCCGCGATCTCCTGCAACTCCCCATACAGCGTGTCGAGTTGCTCGAATTCGGCGCGGACGACGCCCTTGGTCAGGCCAAACGTACTCATACCCGGCAACTCACTGGCAGCGGCAAGCGTGTCCACGGCCTGCTGCGAGATTGGGTCATCGTCTTCGCCTTCATGCAGTTCCAGGCGCTCCGTCATCCAGGTGGCGAGGACGACTCGCTCTTGCCCGATGCCAGCAGAGATGCCAAACACATCGCCCGGGATGCCGAACTCGTCGGATGTGTGAACCTCCCGCAGCGCCGTTGCCATGGAGGCGGCTGCCTTTGGCGTCAAGTTTCCTCGCTCTGCGGCTGCCCTGGCCGTCTCCGCAGCGCGCCGCGCGATGGCCATCGACAGCATGCTCGTGATGATCGAGGGTTCCGTGCGAATGTGTTCAGCCGCCGTACTGCATCGGCCGACATCCTGAGCGAGCGCCTCCGCGTCACCGCCAATGGCAGCCGCTTCTCCGCGGCCGAGCGCCAACCGGGAGGCCTTCATCATCGGGCCGATGTGGGGCAGTGTGGCTGCGAAGCCCTCTTCCTCCCAGTCCACGAGCCACTCGGGGCGCTTGCGAGCCGTGGCGACATCGAAAATGCGAAGCGTGCCCTCCTGCAGTGCCTGCAGACGCGACTGCATGGCGGGCGTGAGCGGGTACCCGTTCCTGGCGCAGGCCAGCAGCCAGTCGTGCTCGGCGTGCTCGGCGTCGGTGAACTCAATTGCGTCGATCGAGAGGTAGATATCCCCGGTCTCGAACGACCCGCCCCCGAGCCCAGTTGCGATCCACAAAGCGGACATGGCGATCATGCATTGCATGCCGGGCAGGGTACTCCAAGCAAAGCCTGTATCGTATGTGCCCGTTGGCCTTCGGCTTTCGGGGCACAGCCATGGCCACACCGTCGAAATTCATCCCGCACGAGCCCTGGAAGCCCGACGTCGACCCCCTCGAGTCGGCGGAGCGGTTTCGGGACACGGTTGCTCAAAGGCGCTCTGTGCGGCACTTCTCCAGTGAGCCGGTTGATCGGGCCATCATCGAAACCATCGTCGCAGCGGCCGGCTCGGCGCCGAGCGGCGCGAACAAGCAGCCCTGGCGATTCGTCGCCATCAGCGATCCTGATCTGAAACATCGAATCCGCGAAGCTGCCGAGGCTGAGGAGCGCCTGTTCTACGAAGGCCGAGCTTCAGAAGACTGGCTGCAGGACCTTGAGCCGCTCGAGGTCGGGCCTGACAAACCGTTTCTCGACGAAGCCCCATGGCTGGTCGCCATCTTCAAGTTGATGGAAGATGATCGCCCCGGAAGTACGGGCCGCGTGTACTACGTCAACGAATCGGTTGGCATGGCGGCGGGGCTGTTTCTGGCAGCCGCGCAGCAGGCCGGGTTGGCGACGCTGACCCACACTCCGAGCCCCATGGGATTTTTGGGCAAGATTCTCAAACGCCCGTCGTACGAACGCCCGGTCGTGCTCATTCCGGTGGGCTGGCCGGCGGAACACTGCACCGTGCCGGACATCACACGGAAGCCCTTGGATGAGATCCTGGTGTGGCGTGAAGGCGACGGGGGGAATCCGGACGAGCCGAGTCCCAACACAGACACATGATCTGGCTGCACTGGACACTGACAGGGATCTTTGCGGTGGCGGGCGCTGGATGCCTGCTGCTCGTACTCATGCAGTTGCCTGGCATCTGGGTCATGATTACGTTGGCGGTCGGCGTGCAACTGGCCGATGTCGCGTGGGTACATGGCAGTGATGCGACGGCGGGGTGGTGGGCGATCGGCATCGCCGTCGCCCTGGCGGTCGTGGCTGAGATACTCGAAGGACTCAGCAGCGCAGCAGGCGCCAAGGTCGGCGGGGGGGGCCGGCGCAGTATGTGGGGCGGCTTCATCGGGGGTGTCGTGGGCGCCATCATCGGAACGCCCTTGATTCCCATTCCCGTGCTGGGCACGCTGATTGGCGCCATCGCCGGGGCCTTTGCAGGGGCGTTGATTGGCGAGACGACTGGCGCCCGCCCAAGCACGATGAGGGACGCGGTCAGGCCGGCGGCGGGCGCTGCGGCGGGACGGGCCGCGGGCACACTCATCAAGACCGGCGTCGGGATTGCGGTCTGGGTCGTGCTGATTGCGGGTCTGTTGATTCGTTGACGATCAGTGGTGATCGCCTGTGACCCGAAGCACTTCACGAAGTGTCGTCTTGCCGGCCACCATCTTGGCCAGCGCATCTTCACGAAGGGTTGTCATGCCCGACTCACAACAGTGGGTCCGTAGGGCGTTGACGGATGGGTTGGCCGCAATGCGATCCCGCAGGGCGTCATCGACTTCCAGCATCTCGTGAATGCCAAGCCGGCCGGAGAGCCCGCCGCCGCGGCAGTGTTCACAACCCGAACCCTCTCGCATCGTTTCCAACTCGATGCCGTAGGTGGCCAGGATGTCCGCGGCCTCGGCGCTCACTGGCACCTGCGCCGCGCAGCGGTCGCAGACCCGGCGAATGAGCCGCTGCGCCAACACGGCGTTGACGGCACCCGAGACAAGGAAGGGTTCAATGCCGATGTTGATCAGGCGTGTGATTGACGACGGCGCGTCGTTGGTATGCAGCGTCGAAAGCACGAGGTGTCCCGTGAGCGCCGCCTGAATGGCGATGGTCGCAGTCTCCTGATCGCGAATCTCGCCGACCATGATGACGTCTGGGTCCTGCCGCAGCAGCGTCCGAAGCGCCGATCCGAACGAGAGCCCGATGCGGTCGTGCGTCTGCATCTGGGTGATGCCGCGCACCTGATACTCAACCGGATCTTCGACGGTTGAGACGTTGAGCCGCTGCAGGTCAAGTTCCTGAATGGACCCGTACAGCGTGGTCGTCTTACCAGAGCCGGTTGGTCCGGTGACGAGCAGAATGCCGTGCGGCCTTGCAATCTGGGACCGCCAGGATTGCAGGGTGTCGTCGGAGAAGCCGAGGTCGTCCAGTGGAACGTGGATGGAGGGATTGTCGAGCAGACGCATGACGGTCTTCTCGCCGTGGGGCGTGGGCGCGGTGGATACCCGCAGGTCCAGCGGCCGGCCATGCACCTGCACGCGAATGCGGCCGTCCTGCGGCAGCCTCCGCTCCGCGATGTCAAGTGACGCCATGATCTTGATGCGGCTCGTGAGCGACGCGAGCATGCGGCGGGGCGGGTTCATCGTCTCGTGCAACACGCCGTCAATGCGAAGGCGGATCTTGACTGCGGTCTCGCTCGGCTCGATGTGAATGTCCGAGGCACCTTCCCGCACGGCAGTCTGGATGATGTGGTTGACATACCGAACGACGGGCGATGCGCTTCCGTCATCGACCTCGTCGTCGGCGGCGTCTTCAACAACCTCGACGTCGTCCTCTGCGGCGTCGGCGAGGATCTGTTGAAGATTGGCTTCTTCAGCGTGATCGGGCTCGGCGCCCTCAAGGAGCTGCTCGATCCGGCTTGGCTCACAGAGCACCTGTCGAATGCGTGGCACGCCGAGTTCCAGACGGAGGCCAACTGGAAGACCATTCGGGACCAGGTGGC
>CAZMPA010000135.1:0-924 GCA_964567915.1 uncultured Isosphaeraceae bacterium
CCAGACGCAAGCGCCGCCGGGCCTTGGCCGATTCCATCTGTCGGGAACCCCACGCAGGGGCGAAGTCCCTTGAGCTGTTGGAGGCACGAATGCAGCGGATCGACATGCGACATCTGATTCTCGGGCTCGGCTGCGTTACGGCCGCGGCCGTTGGCTGGACTCTCTGGTCGGGGCCGGAACCATCTCAGGCGGCGATCTCGGACCTTGGGGGCCTGTGCGTGCTGGAGCCCAATTGCACCGGGGTTTCCCTGGACGAAGTGTCGCCTGAGCAGTGGAATCTGGTCGTCGGCGTGCGGTGGACCTGCCCGGATTCTCATCCGGGCATTGCATCGGCCGTAGGCAGCTTGCGATTGGCGTCCAAAGAGGACTCGTCCGTGGCCGTGGTGATTCCGTGTCGCGTGGACGTGCCGGTGTCCTCCGGCGCGCCGCTGCTGGCGACGGAACGAACCGAGTGGGATGAATCAGACCCACGGCACCGCTGGCTTCGCGGCGCGGACCCGTGCAATATCGACGTCACGTTCGATGCAGACTGGTTCAGGCCGGTCAGATCAAGGGGATCAGTTGCCGGGCCGCCACCGAGCGAGGGCGGCGCCGCTTCGAGCAACAACAACTATCTGCAGGCCGGCCGGGGCTTCCGCCGGGTCGACGCCAGAACGGGTCTTGCCCGCTAGGCGTCGTCGCCCGCAGCCGCGAACGGCGCGAATCCGTGATACGTACGGAAGGCCGTCGCAATCTCTTCGCCGAGATAGAAGTGCGCGATTCGACGTTCAACCTGCATGAAGTCGACGAGCATCAGTCCGTCGATACAGTCCTCGAAGGACCGATCGACGTTGAAAGGTGCCAGCAACTTGGCTTGAAGCTTCAAGTACTGTCGGACGAGCACCGGAACACCGACCTTCGACTGTTCGATGTCCCGAACCAGTT
>CAZMPA010000135.1:934-6318 GCA_964567915.1 uncultured Isosphaeraceae bacterium
CATCGACGTCCTCAATGCTGTTGCAACCCGCCAGCAACGCGTGCACATCCGGTCCAGGTTCAAGCTTGGCCGTCCATGGTGTTCTGGACGTCACCAGTGACTCGTACCCGGGCTGCATCTCGGTCTGCACGAGAAAGCGGGTCATGAGCGCCTTGGACAGTTCCGAGTAGTCGTTGCTGATGCTCACGACACCGAAGCAGTGGCGATACCGACGGTGGTGGGCCGCAAAGTTCGAGATGCCACGCCAGAGCAGCATCAGTGGCTTGAATCCTCGTTGGTACTCCGGTCGGATGAACGACCGGCCCAGCTCGATGGCGTCGCCCAGGCCCTCCAGCATACGCTCGTCATAGTTGAAGAGCGTGCGGGTATAGAAGCCCTCGATGCCGCGGGCGGCAAGAATCTCGTCGGTCAGCCCAAGCCGGTAGGCACCGATGACTTCGTGGGTCTTCGTGTTCCAGATAAACAGGTGCCGGTAGATCTCGTCGTAGCAGTCCAGATCCACTGCGTTGCCCGTGCCCTCGCCGACGGCCCGAAATGTGACCTCCCGCAGCCTCCCGATCTCGTGGAGAATGAGCGGAATCTGCTCGGCCTTGGCAATGTGCAGGCTCAGGTCACCACTGGATCCGAGATGGCACGCATCGGGGAGGTCGGCAAACTCGCGGAGGAGGCGGTCGTTGTCGGGTTGGGGTGTCATGTCCATGGTCTGCGCGGGTGTCGTCGTCTGCGGTCGAGCTCGGCGGGACTCCAGCATGTAGACCCTGCTTCGAAGGTACTCGATTGCCGCGGTGCGGTCGTCAAACTGGCGGAGCGTCTCGGCAGAAATGGACTGGCCAATCTCAACCTTGATGGTCTTTCCCCGGGTCCGGGCATAGCAGCGTGGGATCAGCATGGTGCGGAACCTGCTCCAGATCAGGCCGGCCAGTTGGAACAGCGTTCCGTTATCGCCATGAAAGAACATCGGCACGATCGTGGCATTGGACCGCGTGGCCAGCAGGACGATGCTCGGATTCCACTCTGGGTCCAGGGGCTTGGCTCGACCCCAGGTTCGGTGCGACACGACACCAGCGGGAAACGTGCCCATTGCATGCCCATCCTTGAGCCACGCGATGGCGTCTCTGAGGGGTGAGGCGTTCTGCTTTCTCGCTTGCTGGCTATCAAATGCATTGACGCAGATGTACCGCTCGGCCAACTTCGGAAAGGCCATGAGCATCTCGTTCACAAGTTGCTTGTAGTCGCTGCGGGCCCGGTTGAGCAGCATGGTCTGGATCAGGCCGTCCGCCATGCCGTAGGCGTGATTGGAAATCACCAGGACAGGACCTTCTGTGGGAATGCGGGCGGCCGCTTCGTGGTCCACATCCCAGAGAATGCCAGCCCCCTCTAGGCAGCCCTCCTCGATCTTGTCCTCCCCACTGCGAGCGGCACCGGTCGCGTAACTGTGGTCGGCATTCTTGAGGCAGGTAATCCCGCGGATGATCGGCCAGGCCAGCCGAAAGAGCAACATGCGGATCGGGCCCAGCCGAGGCTCGGGGACATACATGTTGGGCAGCAGACTGCGTCGCTCGCTCACGTGGGCGGGGCTCCTCGCGGGTCAAATGAGTGGCGTGACAGTAGCACGAGGGGGGGCGGCCGCGGGGGATGGGAGGTATCCTGCTCCGACCATGTTTATGACACTGCTCGTCAACATCCTTTGGATGCTCTTCATGCTCTTCTTCGGCGTGCTGTGCTTTGCCAATGCCCGCGGCTACCGAAGTGAGCTGGAAGCGGCTTCCGTTCCGGACGCCGAGTGAGTTCGGCCTCGACCCGCGGCGACCGCGGGTGGGCTGACGCTCAGAGCGGCGCTCAGAACGGAATGTCCTGATCACTGACCGGCATCGGCTCTGCCGGTGTGGTTGCCGCCGCCTCACCCTCATCCGGATTGGTGGCGATGCCTCTCGGAGCGGAGTCGGCGGCCCGGTACTCCTGAATACTGTTGCGATCGCTGAATCCGTCCCGGCCCTCGTCGATGATCACCGTGGCCTTGGCGCGGCGGCCAACGCACTCTTCGGCGGTCAGTCGGCCCCGCTCGAACTGCTGCTGCAGTCCGGTGGCTTCGCAGAACATTTTGATCTTGAACACGGCTGCCTGCACAGACACGAGGTAGTCCCATACCCGCGCGTCGTAGCCGTCCGGATGCCGGGCCTGGAGCGTCAGGGCGATCATCTGATTGCCCTTCTGGCTGAGCCGTTCCTCGGCTTCGAGGACCTCGATGTCGTACTCGCCCGCGGGGAGCAGTTCAAACCCGCTTCGCTGGCTGCCGTCTGATGGGTTGAATTCCATGGTGCCGATGGTATCACCCGAATCGGCACGCGGCTCGGGCCCTGCGGTTTCGCTGCGGGTTGTATCCTCGGGGCGCATGCGGATCGTCCAGTACATCGAGCATGTCGACTTCGCCATCGGCGGCCCGCCTCGCGCGGTCGTCGATCTGGTGGGCGTGCTGCACCGGCGGGGCCACGAGGTCACGCTCGCTACAACGACCACCAAGGACGTGCCCGCTGACTGGGCGTCCGGGGATGGACCCACGTTGCTGGAACTGCCACGCCCGTCGCGGCCGGGCGGTTTTTTCGCCCAGCAGCAACTCGGAGACCTCGCCGCAGCGCTCGAAGGGGCGGACGTGCTCCAGCTCCACGGCGTTTGGGAGCGGACGAATGTCGGCGTATCGAAGCTGGCCAGGAAGCTCGGCGTGCCCTGGGTCGTCACGCTGCGGGGCATGCTGGACGACTGGAACATGACCCAACGAGGGCTCAAGAAGCGGATGTATCTCGCTGCTGGTGGTCGCCGCGTGCTGGAAGATGCCGCGTTCGTGCAGTGCACCGCGGAGGGCGAGCGGGAGCAGTCGCACAAGTGGTTCCCGCGGGGCACACCCCGGGTGATTTCCAATCTGATGGACCTGGACGACTTTGAGTCGCTGCGAGGCCCCGATCTGGCCCACGCCCGCTGGCCCGTGCTGAAGGAAGAAGGCCCGCATCTGCTCTTTCTCAGCAGGCTGCACGTCAAGAAGGGCATCGAGCACCTGCTCGACGCGATGCCTCGGCTCGTCGAAGCGTTCCCGAAGCTGCAGTGCTTTCTGGTCGGACCGGGCGAAGCGCGGTACGTGGAGTCGCTCAAGAAGCAGGCTCGTGACGTTGGTGTTGATGACCGGACGCACTTCACCGGCCAGGTGGGCGGCGAGGAGAAGTGGTCACTCTTCGAGTCGTGCGACATCTTCGTGCTGCCGAGCAGCCAGGAGAACTTCGGTTTCGTGCAGTTTGAGTCGCTGGCGTGCGCGACGCCGGTCATGACGACCGTGCTTGTGGACACGTGGCAGGAAGTCGTCGCAAGCGGCGGAGGCGTCGCAGTCGAGCAGTCCGCCGATGCGATCGTGGAGGCCCTCACGCCGCTGCTGGCCGATCGGGCCGCGCTGACGGCCATGGGCGAGACGGGCCGCAAGTGGATCTTTGAGCACATGTCGGTCGACCACATCGCGGGGCAACTGGAGGCGATGTACCGCGATGCCGCCAGCGGCTAAGCGTCCCTGGACACTGGCGGATCGCCCCGGCTGGCGACTTCTGGCGCTGTGCGGGTTGTACCTGGCGCAGGGCCTTCCCTACGGGTTCATGTTCATCACCCTTTCGGCGGTCCTTGCAGACGCGGGCCGCACGCCGGGTGAGATTGGTTCGCTCCTGGCGATGGCGACGCTCCCTTGGGCCTTCAAGTGGGTGGCTGGTCCTGTCATCGACCGGTTCGGGATTGCGGCGATGGGAAGGCGGCGGCCCTGGATTCTGGCGGCGGAGGCAGGGATGGTGCTGTCGCTCGTTCTGCTCGCGATCGGCCCTGACCCACTCACACATGATCGGTGGCTTGCGTGGGCGCTTCTGGCGGTGAGCGGATGCTCGGCGCTGCAGGACGTTGCAGTTGACGCGTTGGCGGTTGACCTGCTGCGGGACGACGAGCGAGGCCGTGTGAATGGCTTCATGTACGGAAGCTCCTACATGGGCAACGCGCTTGGCGGCGCCGGCATGGGCACCGTGGTTGCCGTCTTTGATCTGCGGGTCGGGTTTCTCGTTATCGCCATGGTGGTGTCGGTCGTCATGCTGCTGCCGTTGCTGTTTCGTGAACGCACGGGCGAGCGTCTGCTGCCCTGGACATCGGGATCGGCTGCCCCCAATGCGCCGGTGCCGGCGGCGTCGATGCAGATTGTGCTGCGGCGATTGGGACGCGCATTCTCGCTTCGGTCCACCATTGCGCTGGCCCTTGTCGCGCTGCTCATCAGTATTCCGAGCGGCTTGCTCACAGGATTCTCGACCGTCCTGATTGTCGAGGATCTCGGATGGGGGCCTGAGAAGTTGGCGACGTGGACGGGCATCGCGACCTGGGCCGGGCTGGCAGGTTCGATTGCGGGCGGCCTGCTCGCCGACCGGATCGGCCCGAGGCGGTTGGTGCTGCTGGCCGGGTGCGGTCTGTCCCTGAGTTACCTGGTGTTTGCCGACGCGCCGGGCTTGTGGTCGTCGGACATCTTCATTGTGGGTGTGATGGTCTTCGACGCGCTCGTCTCTGGCGCGATGTTCGTGTCGATCTTCTCACTGTGCATGAAAGTGTCATGGCCGCTCGTCGCTGCGACCCAGTTCACTGCGTACATGGCCATGCTCAACTTGTCGCGGACGTCGGGCCAGTGGCTGACATCACACCTGGAGGGGATGGTGTCGTACCAGGGGGCCTACGTACTGGCCGCGGTGCTGCAACTGGCACCGCTTGCCATTCTGTGGTTCATCGACGCAGGGCAGGCCAGGCGGGTGCTTGGCGGTGACGCCGCGGCTTCATGAGGAGCCTTCACGCATCCGATCGAGGCTCTCCGGGAAGGGGAACGTCGCAAACGCGCCGGTGGGGGCCTTCTGCCACATGGGAAGCGATGGGTACACGTCGCCTCGATAGCCGGCGTTGTACATCGCTCGAAGGACGAGCTCAAACGACGGCTCCTGCCCGTCATCTCCCTCCAGCCTGTTCGACGTGGCGCCGAGGAAGGAAACACTTGCGACGGGTTGCCGATCGTGCCGTCCCTTGAGCATCTTCGTGACCGTGCGGAAACCCCGCTCGAAGTCATCGAGCGTGAAACAGTCCGCTCCCCGCGGCCGGAGGATTGCGAAGAGGAGCAGGCTGTCCAGATCGAACTTGAGCACGTATGGCTCGCGGTCGCCACGGCCGTGGAGTGACGCCGACTCCTGGAAGACGCGGGCGTAGGACGTGGCGGATTCAACGGTCCACTGGCTGGTCGTGACCATCTCCAACAGTGTTCCGATAATTCCGTGCGAGTTGTCCGTGTCCTAGATGCCGCAGATGACCGACCGATATAGTCCAGCCACCACATCTAC
>CAZMPA010000136.1:0-6287 GCA_964567915.1 uncultured Isosphaeraceae bacterium
GATCGACATGCCGCTGGTTACACCACCTGCGGATGTGGTGCAGAGCTTTGAAGACCTTCCGGTCGCCATCCAACAGGCCGACCGCACGGTCGCCAACGCAGAGCGTGAGCAGACAAACATGCTGACGGCGGCGGTGGGCGACCATCGATACGTCGACGAAGTGGTCGCTGCTGTCGAAGCGGTTGAGTCGGCCAGACTCACGCTCGAATCGGCGACGGGCGACGACGTGGCGACTGCGGAGGCCGGTCTGGCAAGTGCGGTCGCCGACGCCGAGAGGCTCGTGCGACGTGGCGGAGGGGCGGCCTTTCAGATCTGCGCCGAGGCGGTGCGTGACGGTTGGGGGGGCGTTTTTCCATGGCGCGGTCAGGCGACAGGCGGCGGGGGACCGGCGGCCGCCTGGGAGGCGGCCCCGGAACTTTTCAAACAGCGCTCCGTTATGCGGCTCTATGCCCAGTACCTGCCACGCATGCGCAAGTACGTCATGGGCGTCGATCCAAGCCGCCTCGATCTCAATGTCGAACTCCGTGAACTCGCGTCCCCCAACACCGTCTTCTCCGACTCGCTGATGGGCGAGAACGAGGGCGAGGAATAGGTGTCATGAAGAAGGCCTCCGCAATCATCGTCGGGCTGATCATCCTTGGCGTACTCGCCATTTTCAGCATGACGTTCACCGTGGCATACAACGAAGTGGCGGTGCAGAGTCGCTTTGGCAAAGTGGACGAAGGAAGCATTGTTCGCGATGCGGGCCTGCATTTCAGGCTGCCTTTCTTCGCGGATTCGGTACATGTATATGACACACGCCTGCAGATTCTCGAGTCTCCGCTTGAGAATGTGCAGACCGCAGACGGCCAGCAGATTGTGGTGCGTGGCTTTCTGCTGTGGCGGGTCGATAGCGACGGCAACGGCCCGCTCGAGTTCTACCAGTCATTCGAGGACATTGACGCCGCACGAGAGTCGCTGCGCAACCAGTTCCGTGACGCCTTGGCGGCCCTGTCGGAGTTTCGATTCAACGAATTGCTGGGAACCGACAGCCGGATTGAGGAGGCTGAGCAGGCCATTCTGGAACGCATGTCGGCCGTGGACGCCGAGGGCATTCGGCCTGTGGCTGCGGGCGTGAGCCGCATCGCGTTCAAGGAATCGACTTCGGCCGAGGTCGTTCGTCGCATGCAGGCCCGCCGCGACACGCTTGCCGACAGCGAACGGGCCAGAGGGTCCGCTGAGGCGGAGCGCATTCGCTCCAATGCCGCCGGCATTGCTGAGAAGATTCTCGCATTCGCATCTCAGCGTGCACAGGAGATTCGAACCGACGGCGAGGAGTTGGCGGCGAAGTATCTCGCCGAGATGGGCCGCGACGAGCAGCTCGCGGTCTTCCTGTTGTGGCTCGATGCGTTGGAGCAGTCGCTTTCCAGGAACACGACCTATGTGATCGATACTGCGGTCGAGCCGTGGCATCTCCTCGAGGCCGAAGGAACCAGGGACGTCGTCGACGCAGCGGAGGGCACCACCGGTGAGTGACGGTCCGATCCATGACGACATGGAGCCGGCAGACCGGCAACGCGATGCGTCCGCGCGGCTGGAGGTCGCCGGTCACGTCGGAGACGCAGCAGAGTTGCGGGAGGCCATGGACCCTGCGAACCGCTCGCTGGCGGACGCGCTGCAACTCAGTTTCCGGTTGCTTCAGGTTGCCATCTTCTGCCTGCTTGTGCTCTTTCTCTTCTCTGGCTTCAAGACGGTCGAGAACAACCAGGGCGGCGTCGCGACGGTTTGGGGCAAGATTGTCGATGCCGATGGGCTTGAGCCGGGGCTCCAGATGAATTGGCCTCCGCCCGTCGGCGAGTTCGTCCTCTTCCAGGCTGAGGGGCGAGTGGTCGACGACAGTGACGCATTCATGACGAAGGGGCAGGGTCATCAGGGCAAGGAGCAGGCTGTCCGGCGCGCAAAGGCCACGGATCGCATCAAGCCCGAGCGAGATGGGTCATTCCTGACCAGTACGGGTGAGATCGGACACCTTGAGGCTGAAGTGCGTTACGAAATCGTCGATCCACGGCGGTATCTGGAGTCGGTGTCGGACTCGAACGCCGACCTGCTCGTGCGACTCGCACTTCAGAATGCGGTGGTCACAGTGACGGCCGAGCGGACGTTGAACGATCTTCGGACGAAGCTCTCATCCGACGCACTGAGAGGGCTGCTGCGGGACGCGGCGCAGCGGGTACTTGATGAGGCCTCCGCCGGCATTCGTGTCGCTGAGGTGATGATCATCGAGGACCCCAACCCGCCGCTCTTCGTACAGAAGTCATTCGAGGCGTTTTCAAAGACTCGCCAGCAGGTTGAGGGCGATATTGAGGCCGCGCAACAGGCCGCTCAGGAACTGCTGATAGAAACAGCCGGTGAGCACCATGACGAGCTGGAGCACTTGCTCAGTGAGTACGAAACTGCCTGGGGCAACGACGCGCGGACGGCAGAGGTGCTTGAGCAAATTGACGTCCTGTTCGAAGACGGCCGAATAAGCGGGCGTGTTTTCCGTGACCTCGCGGCAGCCGAGCGATACCGAACCGAGATCGAGAAGACGATCGGCAGCGAGGCCAAGCGATTTGCGAGCCTCCGCGAAGCGTGGGAAGCGCACCCCGATCTCGTCATCGCGCAGCGGCTGCTGGATGTCCGCGGCGCACTCCTCGGGGCGGATGACGCTGAAGTGATTCTGGTTCCGATTGGCCTCGGGTCGCTCAGGCTTGACATCTCGGGCCTCCAGCATGTTCGGGACGCCAGGCGACGAGCAGACCTGACGCAGCGTGGCGATGAGAATTGGGACACGCTCGCGGGCACGGCAATGGACCGCTTCCGTCGGGTTGAAGATCTGAAGGGCGATAAGGCCGCGCGGCGGCTTCACATCGACGAACAGGGCAAACTGCAGGGGCGTAGGCAAGGTCGGTGATGAAGCGATCAGACACACTCATCGTGGAGGCCCGCGGGCTGACCCGGGCCTTTCGGGACTTCTGGATGCGGACGCGGGCGCTTGCCGTCGACCATATCGATCTTGATATCCGCAGCGGCGAGGTGTTCGGCCTTCTCGGTCCGAACGGCTCGGGCAAGAGCACGACGATCAAGATGATCCTTGGGTTGCTCAAGCCGACCGCCGGGCGGCTTTCGGTCCTCGGCCGTCCGCCGACCGATGTCGCGGTGAAGCGGCACATCGGCTTTCTTCCGGAGGAGACGTACCTCTATAGATACCTCACGCCCCTGGAGACGCTCGACTATTACGGACGGCTTTTCGGCTTGCGGCGTGCAGACAGGCAGCGGCGAAGTGAGCAGTTGCTGGAGATGGTCGGGCTGGCTGGTGTGGCACACCGACCCGTCGGGGAGTTTTCCAAAGGCATGATGCGACGCATCGGTCTTGCGCAGGCCCTGGTGAACGATCCTGACTTTCTGATTCTCGATGAGCCCACCTCGGGTCTCGATCCAATCGGCACCAAACAGGTGAAGGATCTCATTCTGGATCTCCGCCAGCGTGGCAAGACGATTCTTCTGAGCTCCCACCTGCTGGGCGACGTGCAGGATGTCTGCGATCGCATGGTGATGCTGTACGGCGGCCGAATTCGCGCCAAGGGCACGGTGGACGAGCTCCTGCAGGACACGGAGCGGACGGTGATACGGACCGGTCGGCTTGATCAGACCACCATTGACCGCATCGAAGAAGTGCTGCGAACCAGCGGTCAGGCGATCGAGCAGGTAGAGAGTCCGCGGCAGCAACTGGAAGAGCTCTTTCTGGACATCGTGGAGACGGCGCGCCGTGAGCATGCCGAGACGTCTGGCGCTACAGAAGGTGGCAAGACTGCGGCGTTTCTGCAGGATGGTCCGGCCGAGGGCGAGGAGTTCATCGAGCAGCTCGAGCAGACGGGGGATCGCGAACAGGTGGCCCACGTCATTGACCAGGCCGCCGCTCCAGCAGGCGACGAGGGGGACCAGGTGCTCGATGCGCTTATGGGCGAGCCCGAAGCGGCACCTGCCAAGGCCAAGGCCGTCCCGTCAACGCCCCCTTC
Source organism: uncultured Isosphaeraceae bacterium (assembly GCA_964567915.1). GTDB lineage: Bacteria > Planctomycetota > Phycisphaerae > Phycisphaerales > SM1A02 > UBA12567. Next base: position 4,038 of record CAZMPA010000136.1, read on the forward strand.
AAACGTCGATGCGTCTCTCATCGACAGTCTGATGAGCGACGATGTGTCCGACGAAGACAAACCGGGTGACGACACCTGATGGGATTGACGCGACTCAGGCGACGGCTCGACACCATTCAACGGCTACGGTGGTTTCGCATCGTGGCCACTGTTGTGCTGCTCGGCGCAGCAGGTGGGTTCTTCGGAAGTCTCATCTCCATCCGCACCAGTTGGGATACTCAGGCCGAGGCCATCACCGCGAAGTTGAGCGGTGAGGAGGCCGTCACCTGGGGTCTGCTGCTTCGGGATGATGGCGAGTTCACAATCGACGGGCGGACCTACTCAGCACCGCTTGATGTGGTTGAGACGCTCATTGCTGAGGACGGGTCTCCCAAGGACGTGCAGCGAGTTGTCTTCCTGCTGCTACGTGGGTCGATTCCCAGTTGGGCCCCGCGATGGCTGCTCCTTGAGACGGCGATCGCGTGGCAGTTGATGTCGATCACCATTCTGGTTGGGGTCTCCATCATCTGGATGGGACTGCTTGTCTCAGTGCTCATGCTGCTGGTCGGTGGGACGGTGTTTGCGACGCTCTTCTGGCTCTTCGGCTGGTCGCAGTGGGTCGGTGTTCCGCTCGCAATTGGAGTGTTGCTCAGCACGTACCTGATGTTGATCCGTGGGCTGCAACTCATTCTGAGCGGCCGGCGGGGCTGGATGGCGGTCGCCCACACGTTGTTGTGGGAAGCGTCGCGAACGCGGCTGGCGTTGGCCTTCGTCGTGACGCTGCTCATCGCGTTGCCGCTGCTGCCACTCTCTCTGAACCTGGAAGCGCCCATTGATCAAGTTGTGCAGGCATACCTGGCCCGGAGCCTCAGCCTCGCCTTTCTCGTGACGGCGTTCATGGTGCTGCTGCTTGGATGTGGCACGATCTGCTTCGATATTCGCGATCGGCACATCTGGCATCTCACGACCAAGCCGCTGGGACGGGCGAGCTACCTCTTCGGTAAGTGGGCGGGCGTGATGCTGCTCGGCGGTGTCATGCTCACGGTCGCCGGGAGTTGGTCGTTCGGATACATCCAGTTCCTCCGGACTTCAAATCTCCCCCGCACCACTGCGGAGTTTCTGGCGCAAGAGGACCTGCTCAACGACGTGCTGGTTGCTCGGACGAGCATGCGTCCTGTCTACGAAGAACTCGACGAAGTGGACATGACGGGCAGAATCGACCAGATCATTCTCGAAGACCCTGCCTTCGCTGAGTACGCCGAGGGCGACATTCCGCTGGCGACCTATCGCACACTCCGCAAACGCGTCTTCGACGAGTTTGATCAGCAGCGGCGAAGTGTTGAGACCTTGCTCGACCCTGCGACGGTTCCCTGGAAGACGCTCCACTTCGAGGACCTCGGCGAGGCAAGGGCTCAGGGTCTCCCGCTCCGCCTGAAGTTCAGGCTCTATGGCGGGCTGTCGGACGAACACAGCCGGTGCCTCATTGGTGTGGCTACTGGCGACGATCTGTCGGAGGCCGTGCTCGGTCCGTTCATTCCGACGCTTCCGCAGCACATCGACATCGCGCCGTCAGCGATCAACGAAGACGGGTCGCTGGATGTGTCCATTGTGAATCTCACGCAGCATGCGCCCCCTAAGGGGGACGAGTGGCGTGGCCCAGTCGACCTCCAGCCGCTGGCGATGAGTGGCGGCAACCGGGCTCCATTTGCCGTGTTCTGGCTCGAAGACGAGTTCGAAATCGGCTATCCCAAGGGGACATTTGGCTCCAACTTCCTGCGCGGTCTTCTGGTCCTCTGGCTGAAACTGGCGGTCCTGGCCGGGTTTGCCTGCGGCGTGTCCACGACGCTCAGCTTCCCAGTTGCCTGTCTGGTGGTCTTCTCCGCCTATGCCGCGGCGAGCATCGCGCCCTGGCTCAGCCTCTCGCTGGTCGCCTATGGGGCAGGGAATGACTCCCCGGAGACGACCGGTGAATACATTCAATGGGGCATCGAGGCGATTGTGAGAACTGTCGCTGGCAGCATGGTGTACCTGCTACGGCGGTTTGGTGAATTGCAGCCGATCGACCAGCTCATCGCCGGCAAAATGGTGACGTGGGCATGGTTCCGTGAGGCGCTCGCCATGGCCGTGTTCTGGGGCGGTGGCGCCATGGTGGTGGGGTGGTTTGTGTTGACCCGGCGTCATTTGGCGAGCTACAGCGGTGACCAGTAGACGGCGTTTGGCAGCATGATTCGCGACAGGGTGGTTCAGTTCGGCGCGATCGGAATCGCGGTC
>CAZMPA010000137.1:0-6240 GCA_964567915.1 uncultured Isosphaeraceae bacterium
GCGTGCGGCCAACCGGCTTCAGCCATCCGAGCTTGCCGTAGGTGCCCATCGCCACGACGTCCATCGCGCTGACTGGAAAGTCCCAATCGACGGTCTCTCGCTGCGGCACATAGGCCACTCGGGTTCGAGCTGCCCGCCATGGCGAACCGAACACCCGCACGTCTCCCGACACGCGCGGCAACAGGTCTAGGCACGCCTTGATGAGCGTGCTCTTCCCGGCACCATTGGGTCCGACAATGGCGGCGAGGCACCCTGCCGGAACATCAAGATCAACGTCCCACAGGACAGGTCGCCGATCGTACGCGACCGTCAGGTCGTGAATGGACAACGCGGCGTTCGGGGCGGGCTCGGCGCCGCGAGGCAGGCGGGTCGGAGTCGATCGAGGCGCATCCATTGTTCAGCGGCCTGCGTCGTCCGCGGCCGCCCGGTACCCACCTGCTGGAACTGCGCCGCCGAGGGCCCGCGCCTCGGTCCTGGCGTTGTGGTGGATCAAGCCGATGTAGGTGCCCTCCCACGTGCCGGGCTGGCCCATGGCGTCTGAAAACAACTCACCGCCAACAACGACCTCGTGCCCGCGGGCGGCGGCGCCCTCAATGAGCGCCCGCACATACTTGTCCGGCACACTCGACTCGACGAATACCGCCGGAATCCTGCGATCGACCAGCACGCCGACAAGCCCACTGACATCGGCGAGCCCAGCCTCCGACTCGGTCGAGATGCCCTGAATCCCCATGACTTCCAGGCCATACGCACGTCCGAAGTAATTGAATGCATCGTGTGCGGTCACGAGCACCCGCTGGTTGGCGGGGATGCTCGCGATCACAGTCTGCACATACTCGTTGAGCCTGGAGAGTTCCCGGATGTACTCCGACGCCTGCAGGCGATAGGTTTCGCACCCGTCCGGGTCCGCCTGGCACAGCGCGATGGCGACGGCCTTGGTGGCGGCCATCCAGGCGCCCACATCCATCCAGACGTGCGGATCGGGGTGCCCCGGTTCGTCAGCGGGTTCAAGCAGATAAGTCTCATCGACCATCGCCGCGACCGGACGGACGAACTTGCCCCTTGCGGAAGCCCGTTCAAACACGTCCCCCATTCGTCCTTCGAGTTTGAGCCCGTTGTACAGCACGACATCGGCCGCCATGATTCGGCGGACATCCGAAGCGACGGGCTTGTAGAGGTGGGGATCGACGCCCTCCCCCATGATGTTGATGACCGTGGCGCGGTCACCCGCAACGTGCCTTGCGATGTCGGCCACCATGCCAGTGGTCGCGACGATGTCGATCGGCTCGCCAACCGCGGCCACGGAGAGCAGCGATGTGAGCAGAACAGAGAGGCGGCGAGTCATGAATGCGTCCTTTCGATATGTAGCATTTGCTACATCATGGTAGCCAATGCTACACTTCCCGGCGACATCGGTCAACCCCGAGCTGCCCTCCACGATGCGGAGCCGTACCACAATGCCCAAACGCCCCAATACGTTTGCCAAAACACGCCAGGATCATGCCACCGAAACTGCTGAGGACTACGTGGAGGCGATCGACGACATCCTGCAATCGCAGCCGACGTGCCGCGTCAAGGATCTGGCAATGAAGATGGACGTCACCCACGTCACCGTCACGCGGATCCTGCAGCGGCTCTCAGCCGAGGGCCTGATCGACAAGGAACCCTATGGACCGTGCACACTCACGCCAGAGGGTGCCGCCATGGCCAGGCGATCACGCACGCGCCATCAACTTCTTCTTGACTTTCTTCTGCACATTGGTGTGCCCCCCGCACACGCGGCCCGTGATGCAGAGGGCATGGAGCACCACGTGAGTGATGCAACGCTCTCGGTGATGCGGAAGCAGATGCGAGCCTGACGGAAGAACAGGTCAGGCGGCTCCCCCCCGCTGCCACACCGCCCGACGACGGCGGCGAGCCAATGCACCCGCCAGCACCAACACGCACGGCGGTCCCGGCACGGCCAGATACTCCAACCCCACCCGCCCAATCGTCCACTCCGGCCACCCGTGCTGCCATTTGAGTTCGGTGATGATCGTCACCTCGGCACCGGTCGGTATGAACCTTACGTCGCCAATCTCCTCCAGCCGGAGCGCCTCGACGGGCTGCCCCTTTCGGGACACCAGTACGTCAATGGTCGCAGCGAGCGGGCCGTCATCGCCGAACCAGATACCGACCTGCACCAGCCGGAGCACGACGGCATCCTCGGCATCGCAGGCAAGCGTAAACGTCGCCCCGTCCTGCCAGCCCCGGGTCGTGCCTGCCAGCCAGTCGATCGTCGCCACGCCGCCGGCATCCGGCACGGTGGCCTCGCCCCGCATTCCAAGCACATCGTCCCCGCCGGTCATCACCTCGGTGATGCCAAACGCCGAGCTGCCACCGAGATTGTGCGCGCGGACCCGTCCCTCGCTCCGGAATTCGAGGGAATCCATGCGCAGTGGGCCCTCCGACACCGCCGAGGCGTGGGCGCGCGGCCCCCAGGCGAGCAGCCCGAGGCACACCGCGACCGCCGTCAGTCGACAACGACCAAACATCCAAGTCTCCTCTTTCGGGGTGAAGCCGGCGTCCCTGCCAGCTACAGCCCCAGCTTCCAAAACCACTCGAGACGATCCTCAAGCGGCCGGCACGATAGCGGCCACCCCGCCGAATGAACGCCGCAACTCCTGCATCGACAGCGTTTTGCATGACTTTCGCTTCACATCAAGTCAAGCGTGGAAACATGCGCAGCCCCGGCGCTCCAGATTGGCGGCGGGATCACAGGGGATTCGGGGTTCCGCGGAAGCGCACCAAGGCCCCGGAGGCTTGTGCAGGCGGGGAGATGTATGGGGTCTCAGGGCATACGGGCTGCGGGGGCGTGCTTCGCCGCGAGGGAAGGTTGTGAAGGCAGGGAGATGTACCAAGGCAAGGGCGTACTCACAAGACTGGAGGGAGAGGGCGTCCGCTCAGTCTCATCTCAAACGTAGCCAGCCTCAACACCGTTGAGGCCAGTCCGCGTGCGAGTCACGTGCTGGGGCCGAATTGACAGTCAGTACGATGCGATCTCAGCTCAGCAGCGGCGACGGCGAGCTGCGGCGAGAAGCAATACCACGCACCCCGGCGCGGGAATCGTCACGAAGTCCAGTTCCACCCACCCCACGGCCGACTCGGGCCAGTGATGGTCCCAGGACATCGTGACAACCAGAGTAAGCGGGGAACCAGCCTCCACCCAAACGCTGTCTCCGACAGTGCCCAGCAGTTGCTCGCCATCCCGCCCCAGCATGACGGTGACGCTGGCCGTGAGACCGCCGGAACGCTCAAACCACTCGTCAACGCCGCTCAACACAAGATCCCCCGCAGCAGGCGCTACGCAGGTGAGCGTGTACACGCTGCTGCCACCCCACGTGCCATAAGCATGGGACGTAAAGGCAAGGCTTGCGGCACGCCCACCCTCCAAGGGCTCCACGACCGCCCGCATTTCAAACAGGTCGTTCTCGTCCTGGAACCACTCGGTCAGGTCAAGTGATGAGCCGCCCCCAAGTTGGTGTGACCGGACCTGATCGCCCGTATGAAATGCTATTCCGTCGATGTGCAGCGGCCCCCCCGCGGACACGTCGCCACGAGCCGGCGACGCCAGAACGGCGAGCCCGCACCACAACGCGGCGACATACACAGGCCATCGCGACCGCACGACCCGTCCTCCTCTCAGGTGGCGACCAACCTCCATGCGGTCAACACCCTTGCTTCCGCTGCCCGACAAAACCTCGGGCGCAGTGCCCACCCTATGTGGGCGGCCGACTGCAATGCAGTGATCTCCCGCATATTGCCCTGGCTTTTTGCCATTGAGACGAGAACGCCGGCAGGCAAGGAAAGCCAGGCAGCACTGGCGATCCAGGTGCCCACCCCCGATGCCAACGGGAACGCTCCGCACCAGCCCTACCATGGCCCCCATGCTCCACGCCGCGCTGCTTGCCGCCGCCCTGCCGGGCTGGTCACAACCCACCCCTGCTGCGCAGGAACTCACTCTGATGAGTTTCAATATCCGCTACGACACGGCGGCGGACGGCGATCACGCCTGGCCACACCGCCGCGACCATGTGCTGACAACCATTCTGGACGTGAATCCTTCGGCGCTTGCCGTGCAGGAGGCGCTCCCGCATCAAGTGCAGGCGGTGAAAGCGGCCAATCCGGCATTCAAGCAAGTTGGCGACGCGCGAGATGGAGGCGACCACGGGGAGTTCAGCGGGCTGCTGATCAACACCGAGCAACTCGAGGTACTCGAATCCGGGCACGTCTGGCTCTCGGAAACGCCCGACGCGGTGGCGAGCGTCGGCTGGGATGCGGCTCTCCCGCGGACAGCATCGTGGGCGCTCGTCCGCCGCTGGGGCTCGTCGGATCCCGCCATGCTGCTCGTGGGCACGCACTTCGATCATCAGGGCGAGCACGCCCGCGCCGAGAGCGCCCGCCTGATCGCTTCGCAGCTCCCCATCTGGTCCGACGGCGCCGCCGTGCCAGTGGCCGTGATGGGCGACTTGAACGCTCAGCCGGGCAGCGTGTGCCTCAAGGTGTTCCGGGACGCGGGGCTCGAGCCGTCGACCGATCACGCAACGGGCACGTTCCAGCGCTTCGATCCGACCAGGAACGGTCCGCACATTGACTACATCCTCCTCAATGACAAATGGCACGTCCATGACGCCTCGGTGATGCAGCCTCGAAAGCAGGGAATGCCCGCTTCAGACCACGATCCCGTCGTCGCATCCGTCACGCCACGTGTCCCCCGCGGCACCATCGGTCTGCCACGCCGGTCCGAGCGAACATGGACTCCGCCCGAATCGACGCTTGTCAATCTCGACATCATGCCCATCCCCCCCGACATCTCCGATCAGGCCCGCCGCACGGCAGCAGTCCTTGCGGCCCGCGGCGACTCTGAAACCGACATGCACCAACTCAGTCGCGTGCTCGCCGGATTCGACCACCCATTTGCGCTCCCGGAGTTGGGCGACGAGACGACGAGATCCCTTGCGGACATTCCGGCCAACCCCGCCCGCGTGCAGGACATCGCGGCCGATCTGCTGGACACGGCGCCTGCAGCAGGTCCCCGGCTCGCTGTCGATCGCGACTTTGCCGAAGCCGTCCTGGCGTTGCTCGCCGTCCCCGCCGGCACGTTCTACATCGAGTCGGACGACTTCGCCCTGCTGGACGTCATCAACCGATCACAGTCCGTGGACTTTGGCGCCATCGTCGCGGGCATCCGCGTTCCCACGGCCACGGAGCCGCCGACCTTCGGCGATGGCAAACCCCTCGCCGTCACCGGCACCGTCCTGTCCGCCGAACTGGGGCCAAGCGGGTGGCGTGTTGTCGGGGGGTCCGGCCCGAACACCTACGACATGACCCGCATCCAGGAGGTCTTTGATACCGGCGGCGACGACCGGTACACAGCGAGCGATCTGGTACTCGGCGACCGGCTGATCATCGACCTTGCAGGAGACGACGTCTACACCGGAACGTCGCGGCAGGGCCCCGCCGCAGGGCTCCTCGGCGACTGGATCATCGACGACCGCGGCGGGGATGACCGGTACGGGCAGGTAGGCGGCAGTTTCTCGACCGGTGTGGGCGCGTTCGGCGTTGGCATGATCATCGACCGAGCCGGCAACGACGTCTACATGGGCACGCACTGGTCAATCGGGGCGGCGGTCTACGGCGCCGGCATCATTCTGGACCTCGGAGCGGGCGACGACAGGTACCTCGGCGACTTTCTGACCGACGCAGTTGGCGGACCCCGTGGCTTGGGACTCGTGCTCGACGAAGCGGGAGACGACACGCATATGGCCGACGGGCCAACACCATCCGTCTACGACACGCCGAATGTGCACGCTTCGTTCAGTCAGGGAATGGGCTTCGGGTACCGCAAGTATGCAGCGGGCGGCATCGGCATCCTGTGCGATCTGGCCGGCGACGACCGATACCAGGCGGGAGAGTTCAGTCAGGGCGGCGGGTACTACCACGCGCTCGGCGTGCTGCGGGACGTTGCCGGCGACGACGTGTACGACGGCAATCGGTACGCGCAGGGCTTCGGCGTGCATCTGGCATTCGGCGTGTTGATCGACGACGCGGGCAACGACGCGTACTCGGGCATGACCGCCGCCGTCCGGCGCAAGATCCGTGATGACGTGATGTGCGGGGACGTGCGCTTCGTGGTTGCGACTACCGCGCTAGCGCTCGGCGTCAACCTGCCGGCAACCCACGTCATCGTTCGAGACGTGA